>JABWBA010000104.1 GCA_013360745.1 Chthonomonadales bacterium
CCCTCCCCTACATCTGGGTCATGTCCAAATCCGTGGCTTCCGGCGGGATTGCCAACCTCTATGCCTACTTCCGACGGCTCTATGACCTGCAGAAGCAGAAGGACAAGACCGTGGTCTTCAAGATCGACGGCACGCCCGTTCAGACGGTCGTGACCAACAACGACGGCGTCGCGCGATACCTGTATCCCACCGTAGAAGCTCCCGGCGCCCACACGATCCGATGCGAGTTCGGGGGAGACGCGTGGGTCGAGGCCGGCTATGGAAACGGCACGCTGACGATACTCTGATCGATCGTCAGCGAGTGCCTGTTTGCCGCGACACGATGTATCCATGGTATCACCTGCACGTGTAAAGGCAAGGCGCGCCGGGTATACTGTGAGCCCGCGTCTATCGCAGATGCGGCACTTGCATTGTCTTGAGGTAAGCATCCCGCGCCGTGAAGCCGCCTCGCCAACCGCATGTTCAGCTCGTGAATCTCGGCTGCGCCAAAAACGTAGTCGACTCCGAGGAGATACTCGGCCTCCTGCAGGAGGATGGGTTCGCCCTCGGCGCTCCCGGGCGAAAGGCCGATGTCGTCATTATCAATACCTGCGGCTTCCTTCAATCCGCCCGCAAGGAGAGCCTGAGCGCGATTAGAGCCGCCGCGGCTCGACGACGTCGCGGTGACGTGCGCAGGCTCGTCGTGATCGGCTGCCTCGCCCAGCGCTATCGCGAAGAGATCGAGGCGATACCCGGGGTTGATGCGATCGTAGGCCCTGGTCAGAATCGGCAGGCTGCCGTGGCTGCCCGAACGGCCTTGGAGACGCGCGAACAGATCGTCAGCGTCGCGGAGTTACCCCGTCATACATGGGCCGCACCCCGATCGCGGTATCTCTCCACGCCGCCGTGGACCGCGTATCTTAAGATCGCCGAGGGCTGCGACCACCCGTGCACGTTCTGCACCATCCCCGGCATCCGGGGCGGGTATGTCAGCAAGCCGTTCGAGGATGTGATCACCGAAGCCAGGACCCTCGTGGACGGCGGCGTCCTGGAACTGAACCTGGTTGCGCAGGATACAACCCGCTACGGATCGGATCTGCCGGGACGCCCTGATATCAATGATCTCCTGCGCGCACTGGACAGCATCGATGGCGTTCGGATGATCCGCCTTTTCTACGCGTATCCCTACCGATCCGTCGAACGGGTTGTCGAGACGCTGGCGGGCCTGCGGCACGGCTGTCGGTACATCGACATGCCGCTCCAGCATTCGGACCCGATGATCCTGCGCTCGATGAAACGGCCGGGCTCCGGCGACGAATATCTGGGAATGCTGGAGCAGATGCGCGCCTGCGCACCCGACCTGACGGTGCGGACCACGTTGATCGTGGGCTTCCCGGGCGAGACCGATGCGGCGTTCGAAGGGCTTTGCCGGTTTGTGGAGATGGCTCGGTTCGATCGGCTCGGCGTCTTCGAATATTCCGCCGAAGAAGGTACGCCCGCCGCAATGATGGATCAACGCGTGCCAGCCGTAGAATGCCGGCGGCGGCGCGACGAGATTATGCGGCTTCAACAGGATATTTCCCTCGAACGCAATCGGTCCTGGGTGGGCCGCGAACTGGAAGTCCTCGTCGAATCTCGGCGTGGGCGCGATGCCGTAGGAAGATCCTATCGGGACGGGCCGGATGTGGACGGTGTCGTCATCATCGGGAACTCCTCAGCCCTGCCGGGAACGTTTGTCCGCGTTCGGCTTACCGACGCGGATGTCTATGATCTGCACGGAACCGAGGTGCACACCGAGGCCCTCGCTGTGCCTATGGAGGCCACGCTTTGACAGCAACTACTGAGGCGCAAAGGATGGAGGAATACGCGATACGCTGGGCGGCCGATCTCCTGTTCGCGGCCCTAGCGAAATCGGGAAGCTCGATGAAGTTATCGGAGGCAACCCGAAGCGTCGGACGCCCCTACTTCGACATGAAGCTCGCACGGGTCGTGTTGAGCCTGTCTCCGGATCGGTTCGTCGCTACGGATCGACGCTGGGCCATCACCGTTCGCAGCGCAGACGCGAAGCAACCGATGGAGAGGGCTATCGAAGAGATTCTCGATGCAACCGGAACGCCCATGGAGGCGCACTCGATCGCCGCCCTGGTCGCGGCGGTTCATCGGCGTCCTGTCGAGGCAGTCGACGCATCGGTGGAGCGGCTGCTGAAGCGCTCGGAGCGGTTTATCGAGATCGACGGACATGGCTATGTGCGCCGATGCTGGCTTCTCGATACGAGCTCAGATACGCCGGAGGATGTGCTCTTCGACAACTTCCTCGAGGAAACGGACGTTGCGCCGTACGCCTCGATTTCGAACTCGGTCGCGGCAGATGATCCGGCTCGAACTGCGTCGGCGCTCAACGCTGCAGGCACGCCCGTGCCGTGTAAGATCCTGCAATACCTCGCATGGCGGGCTGATCCCGCTCGCTTCGATCCGGTTCGCTTCATGGTCGGACTTCTCGAAGGGGGCGCTGTGCTCCTCTCGACTCGGCAGTGGGTCGGCCCCGCTCTTGTCGAAGAGATGGTCGGTCTGCTCCCGGATATCGCGGAACGCGAGGTTGCGGACGAGGTTGGCGTCGGGGTCGTTGAGCCCTCCCAGCCGTTGACGATCGCCGATTCCGAGCGAGCGCAGCTGGTTGAGTATGTACTCCATGCGAAGGCGACGAGCCATGCGGCCGCGATGCTCGAGGACATTTTTGAAGTGTCCGCCGGAGAGCCAACGTATGAGGCCGACCTTACATCGGTCCTTGATTGCCTGAAAGCCGATGCCAGGGTCGTCTGGGTTGGCTCAGATCGGTTCCTACCGGCGGGTGCGGTGCCGGACTATGTCTTCTCGGTACCCGAGCACCTGGGCTACCCAGAACACGAGTATCTGGACTTCGAAGGCAATCCCGTCGATGTGCTGTTGGAGGACGACGGCTTCTCCGCGGCTCTGCGCCAGGAGATCATGTCGCCGCTGGTTCAGGATGTTCTCGATGAAGAACCGTCCGACGCGCCGGCCGGAGATCCTCCCGTGACGGTGCGCTGCGTCCTGCCCTTCCATCACAAGGAGCTTGGCACATTCCCGCTATGTCAGCTTCCAGCGGGATTCTTCTTCGCAGACGCTCCTGTGGTCCAGGCGGAAGTCGAACTCCCGAGCGGTCAGGTCGTCTCCGTCTGGATCAATAACGAAACCCGACTTCTCTACGGCCTTATCGACTGGTACCACACCGTCCCCGCGGACACCGGCGCGGTGTTCTACCTGGAGCGGAAGGCCTGGGATCGTTATGTCCTGACATGGGGCGAGGAGACGGAGCCGGCGATGTTCGTTAGTCGCAATCGTATCAATGACCTGCTAGAGCTCCGACAGAACGCCGAAGCGGAAGAACTCCCGACCTACGAAATACTCCGAACGATCATGGAGCACTATCGTAAGGGCATCGAGTTTGTCACCGCGGTGACGGAGGTCGGCATCGTGCGCCGGAGTCGCCGCCGCCTACTCGCCTCGCTCCTCTCGGCCTACCATTGCTTCTATCAGCGGGGCAACGCCTGGGTATATGACGTTCGTCGCGTCTCTCAGGGCTTCGATAAGAGCAAGCGCAAGTATATCGTGGGCCGCTAGACCCTCGATCGGCTTCGATTGAGCGATTGCATCGGGATGGCCGTCCGCGTCCGTTATGCGCCCAGCCCCACGGGATCTCCCCATGTGGGCAACCTTCGCACGGCTATCTTTGACTGGCTGACGGCCCGCAAATACGGCGGCCAGTTCATCGCTCGGCTGGAGGATACGGACAGAGACCCGGAGCGGTATAAGCCCGAATACATCAACGAGATCGAACGGAGCCTCGACTGGCTCGGCATCGTGCCGGACGAATGGTGGGTCAGCGGCGGCCCATACGGTCCCTACGTGCAGTCCGAGCGCCTCGAGTTGTATCGGACCGCCGCGAGCGCTATGGTGGATACCGGGAAGGCGTATCCCTGCTTTTGCGACGAAGAACGGCTGGCGGAGCTGCGCCAGGCCAACCGCCGGGGAGGCGCTGCGACGGGCTATGACCGAGCATGCCGCGCTCTACCCGAGACCGAACGCCAGCGACGACTTGAGGCCGGAGAACCGCACACGATTCGGCTCGCCGTCCCCGATGACGAGATCATCGAGTATACGGATCTGATCTACGGCCATGTCTCCGTACACTCCTCGACGATGGACGACCAGGTGATTCTCAAATCCAATGGATGGCCCACCTACCATCTCGCGGTGGTCGTGGACGATCACGCGATGGGCATCACCCACGTGATCCGCGGCGAGGACTGGATGTCCAGCTTGCCCAAGCAGGCTCTCATCTATGCCGCTCTGGGTTGGGAACAGCCCCGATGGGCGCATATTCCGCTCACCCTTGGGCCCGATCGCAAGAAGCTATCGAAGCGCCACGGAGCCACGAGGTTCACGGAGTTCATCGATGCCGGGTATCTCCCAGAAGCGATCTTCAACTTCCTTGTTCTTCTCGGCTGGTCGTCCGGGTCCGACAACGTGGAGATCATGTCGGTCGAGGAGATCGTCGAGCGGTTCACCCTCGAAGGCATCGGACGCACGCCGGCCATCTTTGACTACGATAAGCTGATCTGGATGAACAGCGAGCATCTCAAGCGATGTCCGATCGAGCGGCTGATGCATCTGTGCCTTCCGCACCTGGCCGCGGCCGGTTTATGCGGGCACGAACTCCAGGCAGATGAGATCGCCTATCTCCAGCAGGCGCTACCGCTGGCCGTAGAGCGGATGCGCCTCCTGCCCGATGTCGTCGATCAAGCGGGATATTTCCTGCGAGACCCGCAGGAGCCGGAGGAGAAAGGGCGAAACAAGTGGCTCAACGGAGAGCCGGCCCGAGCGCGACTCCGCGCCAGCATCGTGGCGTGCTCGAGTATGGTCGATGATTGGACAGCGCTGCGACTGGAGGCGATGGTGAATGCGGTTGCGGAGGGGCTCGGTATCGCACGTGCGCCGCTCATCCATACACTTCGAGTGGCAACCAGCGGTCGAACCGTAGGGCCGGGATTGTTCGAGATGCTGGAGGTTCTCGGGCGGACCCGAGTGATACGACGTCTGAAACACGCGATCTCATGGGTACAGGAGTGAGATGGACCAACTAGTCGACGTCAATACCCTGTTCGGGCCTCTTCCAGGCGCTTCAACAGACCTGTCCATGGATGAGCTCCCGAAACTTATGGCGCGGCACTCCATCAGCGTTTGCTGTGCCATGTCCACGGTCGGGATGCTCCTGGACCATACCAAGGGCAACGCCGCCACCATCGCCGCGTGCAGGGACTATCCCGGGCTTGCGCCCGTTGCCACGGTCAACCCGATTCGATATTTCGGCGGCGATGGGCCGGTCGAGCAGTTCATCGAAGAGGGCTTCAAGCTCATGCGGTTCTTTCCTGAGGCGCAGGGATGGCCACTCCGCTTCGCCCCCTTCGATTCGCTGCTGCACAGCCTCTCTGCTCGACATCTGCCGCTGATGGTGGATGTCCATACGCCCGGGATGATCACCGAGATCAGCGAGATGATGCGTGGTGTCGATTGCAGAGTGATCCTGGCGGGCGTCAGCGATCGCCAGGCCGCCGAGGCCATCGCCGTTCTTCGCGCCCACCGGGGCTTTTATGTCGAAACCTCGGGGCTTGCGGCCGCGGGAGCCATCAAGCTGTTGGTCGCAGGCGCTGGAGCGGATCGGGTCCTTTTCGGCTCCGCGGCCCCGGCCCAGCCTCTCGGGAGCGCGGTCGCCGCGGTGCGGCATTCGGGCTTATCCGAGGCAGACCAAGCTCTGGTGCTGGGTGACAACGCACGGGCTATCCTTAACCTGTAAGGCGCACGACCATCAACACGCCCGTCGCCATATAGTGTAAACGAAGTGGGAGAGACCGGGAATGCAGATCTTTGACTGTCACCGCTGGCTTGGCGGGAGCATCGTGCCAGGCATTAGCCTCTCATCCGCCACCGTCCTGGAGGAGCTCCAACGGGACGATGCAGACCGTGGTGTCCTCCTCTCCGCCCACGCCCATATGGTCGATTCCCTCGCGGGCAACCGCTTGCTCCACGCAACCGTAGAACACTCACCCCGCCTGTATGGCTGCCTCGTAGCCCACATCAACCGCACCGAATCGTCAGTCTCCGCCATGCGCGAGATGATGCCCTCACGGCGATTTCTCGGCGTGGCCGTCCTCGGGCGGTCTCTCGATGAGCCGGTCGATGAAGCGGCAGCACATGAGATCCTGAACGCCTATCGTCGGTACACCAAACCGATCTTCCTTGCGGCCTACAACAGAGCATCCGTCGAGACGGGCCTGGCGATCGCGCGTAAGTACCCGATGCTTCGCGTCGTCCTGCTCGGTATGGGTGGGCAGGATTGGCAGACCGCCATCCGAGCCGCACACTCCGCGACCAATATCGTTCTAGAGACATCCGGCGCCCTCGACCGCTCGAAGCTCCTGCAGGCGGTGGAGACGCTAGGAGCCCATCGGATCGTGTTCGGCTCAGGATTCCCCGGAACCTGCCTCCCTGCGGCCCTGGGCATGCTCCAGGATGCCGCTCTGTCCGACGAGGCCCGCCGTCGTATCCTGTGGGATAACGCGATCCGTCTCTTCGACCTGGATACCTAGACCGAAGCCATCTCGAGGGCGGTTCGGCATCCTCCTCACCGTATTCCCCCAATAAATCCCGACCAGGTCTTGACAGGTGGTGGTGTTGTTCTGGTATAGTGTCGTTCGCGTCCTTCTTCGGAGGGAGTGTTGTTCTTTGAAAACCGGGCAGGCTTGGTTAAGGAATCAGGTCTTGCAACGTA
>JABWBA010000042.1 GCA_013360745.1 Chthonomonadales bacterium
CTCGCATCGAGATGGCTGCCGCGACGGTCTCGTGGCCGGAGGGCATCAGCCTCTCCGATCCTCAGTCGGGCGCGGGCGATGCTTGAACATCCGGAGCATCCGGTCCGTGATAAGAAAGCCGCTGACGACGTTGATCATCGAGGCGGTGGCCGCCAGGGCGCCGAGGATAACGGTCAGCGTCGTCCGTTGTTCGCCCAGGATGACGATCGAACCGACCAGGCTGATCGCCGAGATGGCGTTGGTCAGGGACATGAGCGGAGTATGAAGCAGCGGCGTGACCCGTCGAATGACCTCGAAGCCCAGGAACGTGGCGAGAAGGAACACGTAGAAGTTCGACATCATGGATTCCATTGTTACAACACTCCTAACCGAGGATGGACGGATGTAGGGACCGACTATTACGCGCTGCCCGCGGGCCGTCCAGCGGTGAGAGCGGCAAGCACCGCTTCGTGGACGACTTGACCACCCCTCGCAACGAGAGCTCCCGCTGTGATCTCGTCTTCCATATCAAGAACAATCTCTCCCTGACGAACCAGATGAACAAGCAGATTCGCGACGTTCTTGCCGAAGAGCTGGCTGGCATGAAACGGAACAAGCGAGGGTATGTTGAGCGGACCCATCACCGCAACGCCGTGATGCTCTACGGTCTCCCCCGGCTTCGTCAGCTCGCAGTTTCCGCCCCGCTCTGCGGCGAGATCCACGAGGACCGACCCGGGCCGCATCTGCTCAACCATGGTAGCCGTTACCAGAATCGGCGCTCTCTTGCCTGGGACTGCTGCCGTAGTGATCACCCCGTCGGCTTCCGCGACCGCACTGGTCATAACCTCCGCCTGCTTTCGATAGAACTCCGCATCCATCGCCCGCGCGTAGCCGCCGGAACCCTGAGCTTCGCCAGCGTCGAGCGGGAGTTCGAGGAACCGAGCGCCCAGACTCTCGATTTGCTCCTTGACCGCGGGCCGCACATCGTACGCGGTCACTACGGCCCCCAGCCTCTTAGCCGTAGCGATGGCCTGCAACCCCGCGACCCCTGCCCCGATCACAAATATCCGCGCCGGTGTAATGGTGCCAGCGGCTGTCATCATCATGGGAAGGAGCTTGGGCAGAGCATTGGCAGCGATCAATACGGCTTTATAGCCCGCGAGATTGGCCTGCGACGACAATACGTCCATGGACTGTGCACGCGTGATGCGAGGGAGCATCTCCAATGCGATGAGCGTTGCGCCCGTCTTAGCCTGCCGCTCCGCTTCCTCCGGCCGCGCCAGCGGATCCATCATCGCGATCACGACGGCGCCGCTTCGGAGTCCTGCCGTACTGGTCTCCCAGCCTTCGGGATCGGCGCCGCCGGATCGTACACATACGAGGATATCGGACTGCCGCACGATCTCATTCCGATCGGACTGAACGCTGCACCCCGCTTCGGTATAGGCGTGATCCGAATACCCCGAAGCCTCGCCGGCGGCATGCTCAACAACGATCTGCATACCGGCCTTTAGCAGCGCCGGGACCGATCCAGGAGTCAGTGCGACACGGCGTTCACCAGGATATGTCTCCTTCAGAACCCCGATGGTCATGGGACCTGCCTCCGATCAGACCGAGCGCCGTGGCGCCGATTCGGCATCGCGTTGATACCTGCAGCCATATCGTTCTGTCTCCCATACGGTCACCGCCGCGACGGGCAACCCGGCGTCGACAAGCCGCTGATACAGCCAGGCCGCCAGATTTTCGGCTGTGGAGGGCTCGTCCATCACATCGTTCAATACGCAATGGTCCGGTACGATCTCGTCGAGAACCCGGCGCAGATCGGCGAAGTCGTGGACCATGCCGATCTCGTTCAGCTCGGTTCCAACGAACTCGGCTTCAACCCTGTAGGAATGACCGTGCATCCGAGCGCACTTTCCCGGGTGCCCCGGGATCCAGTGGGCGGCCTCAAAGGAGGCTCGAACGATCAGCGTGTACATCAGGCGGAATCTGCGCCGCCCGGCTTGCGATGGGAGACGGTTACCGTGGAATGAATGCCCCCGCGAACGCTGAACTTGCCCGACACCACGATCGAACGCGGGCGGAGGGCCGCGACGAGGTCATCGAGGATTGTATTGACGACTGCCTCGTAGAAGATGCCCTGCTGACGGTATCCGAAGAGGTAGTACTTGAGCGACTTCAGCTCAACACAGAGCGCGTCGGCCACATACTCGATCGTGATCTCACCGAAGTCTGGCAATCCGGTGATCGGGCATACCGACGTGAACTCGGGACAGACGTGGGTAATGGTGTAGTCCCGCTCCGGTCTCGGATTGGCGAATGTTTCGAGGCGAACTGGGACCTCGGTCACCGATTGCTTGCCGTCCTTTGTCGGTACATGGTACGGAGTGTACCTCGTCCATCAAGTCGGAGACCACCGCGTCATGGCTGATCATCAGACCGGATCTTGAGCCAACTCGTCGTCTGAGATAGCCGCCTCCGTGGTATACAATACGAAGTGGAACATGGATCGGTCGACGCAAGAGGCCATCCATCGGGAGGAGCGATCCAATATGCTACGCACACCGGCGTTCGCCTTGCTTCTCATCCTCTCTGCAGCTCTGCTGGCAGGGTGCGCCGATAAGGCGCCTGAGGCCGCCGAGCCGGTCATCGCCGTCATCCCCAAGGGTACGAGCCAATCGTTCTGGCTGGCGGTTAAGGCAGGCGCAGAAGCCGCCGGCAAGCAGCTCGGCGTCCGTATCCACTGGGAAGGCCCCACCGAGGAAACCGATATTGACGGCCAGATCCGGGTGGTGCAGAATGCGATCACCCGCAAGGTTAAGGCGATTGTCCTTGCAGCCTGCGACGCCAAGAGCCTCGTGCGCTATGTCGAAGACGCGCAGAAGCAGGGCATTCCCGTTGTCACGATCGATTCCGGCATCACACCCGACGTGAGCGCCGCCTTCCTCGCTACGGACAATGTACGGGGTGGCCGGGCCGCGGCGGAAGCGCTCGCGGCTGCGATCGGCGGTAAGGGCAAAGTGGGCCTTCTGCCATTTGTAAAGGGCGCGGGGTCGTCGGACGATCGGGAGAAGGGCTTTCGCGACGGAATCGCCGGTGTGAAGGGCATCCAGCTGGGTGACCGTGTCCTGTATTCCAATAGCGACGTCTCCGTTGGGCTGGATAAGACTAAGTCGATGCTCACTGCCACACCGGACCTCGCGGGCATATTCGCGGCGAATCAGGGGGGAGCAGAGGGCGCCATCCAGGCCATCCGCCAGATGAACAAAGTTGGCGCGGTCAAGCTTGTCTGCTACGATGCGTCCGACGCCGAGATCCAGGCGCTGAAGGATGGCGTTGTTGATGCTCTCATCGTCCAGAACCCGTATCGGATGGGCTTTGAGGGCGTGCAGACCGCGATGAAAGCCGCCAACGGCGAGAAGATCGACCCGAGAGTGATCGACACCGGTGTCACCAAAGTCACTCGCGATAACCTGGAGACGGACGAAGTCCGTAAACTCCTGAACCCCTAGCAGCGGGGGAGTTCTCGTCGGCGGCGGCGTTAGATAATCTCTACGAGCTCCCGGTTCGCGGAGGTCAGCGCCTCGCATCCGTCCGCCGTGACGACGATGTCATCCTCGATTCTGACGCCGCCCCAACCCGGGACATAGATGCCGGGTTCGACGGTCAGGACCATGCCCGTCTGGAGCGTCAGGTTCGACGAGGGCGCCATGCCGCCTCCGTCATGAACGTGGAGTCCGAGGCTGTGTCCGAGTCCATGGCCGAAGTAGTCGCCGTATCCGTTCGCCGCAATGTGCTCCCTGGCAAGGGCATCCACGGCACTGGCCGCAACGCCGTTCCTGATCCCCGCGATCGCCCTTCGCTGCGCCTCCAGAACGACGCTATGGACCCGAGTCTGTTCCGAATCGGCCGCGCCAAGCACAATCGTCCGGGTGATATCGGAACAGTACCCGTCCTTTTTGGCGCCGTAATCCATGGTGACAAAATCCCCGGGCTGCAATAGCCGGTCCGTCGGCTGGCCGTGGGGCAGCGCCGTCCGCGGCCCGGAGACCACGATACTCGGAAAGGCGATCTCGAGCCCGAGGCCACTGCGAAGCGTCGATTCCAGCTCAATCATGACGTCCCGCTCCGAGATCCCCGGACGGAGAAAACCCATGAGATGCGTGGCGACGGTATCCACCGCACGACAGGCGGCTCTGATCGCGTTCAGCTCTGCGTCGTCCTTGATCATCCGCAACCGGCCGATGATGCCGTTTGTCGGAACGAGTTCAACCGCGCCATCCAGCCGGTCGCGCATCGAACAGAACGCCGCATAGGTGAGTTGGTCCGCTTCTGCGCCCAATCTGCGAATCCCCTGCCCCTTGAGAAGCTCCGCGAGATTCTCCGCGCTGCTTGAGGCAAGTCGCTCCACGCGCCATCCGGGGCACTCGCCGCTGGCCTGAACCGTGTAGCGCGAATCGACCCCGATCCAGGCCTCCGTCCCGCTTACATACGCGTAGGCGAGCGAACCGGTGAACCCGGTTAACCAGCGAACGTTCAGGACGTCGCTGACGAGGAGCGCGTCGATCTCCGCGTGGACAAGCTCGTCTCGAAGAGAATCCAGCCGATGGCCGATGCCGGGTCGCTCGGTCATCGATGGCTCTCCTCTATCAGCCGTTTCAGGGCATCGATAGCAATCAGATACCCCTGTCCGCCAAGACCGGTGATCTGCCCCACCACGACCGGAGCAACCACCGATTGCCGCCGCCAATCTTCTCGAGCGTGGATATTGCTGATATGGACCTCGATGCACGGCAACCGTACCGCAGAGAGAGCATCCCGGATCGCGTACGAATAATGGGTGAGGGCGCCCGGGTTGATGATGATGCCGTCGGCCCAGGCGAGCGTATCGTGGATCGCATCGATAAGCTCGCCTTCCGAGTTCGATTGTATGATTCGCGCTTCGATCTCCAGGGCCGCGGCGCGCTCTTTGATACTTCGATTCAGCTCATCGTAGCCCATCCGGCCGTACACCTGGGGCTCGCGGACACCGAGCAGATTCAGATTCGGCCCATGCAGGACCAGGATCCGGATCATCCGGTTGTTGTTCCGCCAGGCGTACCGACAACCGCCTCGTCCACGAGCATCACGGGGATACCGTCCCGGATCGGGTATCGACGACCGCAGACAGCACAGACGAGCTCTTCGCCCTGCAACGCCACGGGCGGACGTTCGTCACAGGCGGGACATGCCAGTATCTCAAGCAGTTTGGGATCGATCATAGGTACACCTCTCTATCGAGTAGATATGAGCGTGGCCGGAGCCTGAATGGCCGTAACATACCCGTTCATCGAGGCCGTGAGCGCAGTTCGACCATAAGCCGCTGGCGTTGAGAAACTATATCCCGGCCTCGGAACGTAGGCGCCGACAAGGCGACCGTCTCCTGGCGAGATCCATGAAACCCGGCCGCTCACGGATCCGATCGCTATGAGATCGCCGATGAGGGCCGGCCCCGAATCGTAGTTATCGGCGCCGGTCGCGCACCTCCAGACCAGGGCGCCGTTGGCTGCGTCCACCGCGTAACAATCGCCCCGTCCCTCCTCGCCGAGGCCACCCAGGATCACCTTGCCGTTGCAGACGATCGGCGAGGAATAACCGAAGACATCGCCGTCAGCGGGAGCGCGCGTGATCCATTGCTCGGAGCCGTCGGAGAGCGCGAGGCAGTGGAGCACACCATCGTTCGTACAGACATAGACTCGATCACCGGTGACCGCCGGCGACGTGATCGCGGGCGAATAGTAGAAGCTGAGTCGTCCTCGACCGCCGTTCGTCCTGCCCATCTGCTGTTTCCAGACCGTCGAGCCCGTCGCAATGTCGAGAGCGTACAACGTATTATCCCAGCCGCCGAGGATGAACTTCCCGTCTCCGACGCCGCACCGTGACTGAAAAAAGGAACCGGTAGAGGTCCGCCAGCGTGGTGCGCCGCTCTCGAGGTCGATTCCGTGGATGAAACGATTGCCGCCTATGCAGGCAATCCCGCCGGCCGCAGCGGCCGATGCGAGCACAGGAGCTCCCGTATCGTACTTCCATCGTAATCGGCCGGACTTGCGATCGATGGCGTAGAGGTAGTGATCCATCGAGCCGATCAGGACGAGAGCCCCGCTGACGCAGGGTGTCGCGAAAATCGCTCCATTCGTCCTGTAACGCCACAGGACCCTGCCCGTCGCCGCATGGATGGCATAGAGTTGATGATCGACCGACCCAACATAGGCCGTGTTGTCACCGATCGACACCGAGCCCTGGATCGTGCTGTCGGCCCGCCGTTCCCAGAGCATTCGTGCGCCGGCATCGCTGGCACTGACAAGCCCCGTCAGCGACTCCGTAAAGGTTCGTCCGGCTTCCGTAGCCGTTACCGTCACATCGTGATGACCGGGCTGCAGTGAGGCGAGGTCAACCTCGTGGCGGAACCATCCATCAGCGTCCGGTCTCCCCTCCCCCACGACACGCCCGTCCACGGCCCATGCATAGACCGAGGACGGCGTCAAACCACCGCCGGTCCACCGTGCCTGGAACCGTCGTTTGCCGTTCGCGGTCGCACGTCCCAGCCACCTCGCTTTGAACACTGGTCGTTCTCGCGGTCGAAGGTCCAGGACCGCAATCTCCTTATACTGATCGCGCCCATCCGCCCTGATCACTCGGAGGACGCGGGCGGTATCACCCTCCACCACGATTTCATGATGGGAGCCCTGATAGAGCCCTCGGGCCATGAAGGAGGGTATTCCGTTCGTTTGCCATTGGAGATCGGAATGCCCATGACCCACAAAGATCGCTGCGATGTTGTATGGAGCAAGTATCGTCAGGAGCTCCGCTGCGTTGTCGATATTGGTCTTTTCCCGGCCCAGCCAATGATGGAAGAAGATAAAGGCGGGGGCGCCCCGTTTCATCTTTCGGAGATCCGTCGCCAGCCTCCGGAGCTGATCCGAATCGAAATGCCCCCAGTGTTCGAGGACAACAGTGCTGTCCAGCAGATAGAACCAGCATCCTCCATATTCGAACGCACGATATGCCGGCCCGCACGCTCTGGCGAACGCCTCTTTACCAGTAGGCGCCCAACGCACATCGTGATTGCCTGGAACGGTGTATACCGGCGCAGGCGCATCTTTGATTGCGTCCGAATATGCGGCGAACTCCTCGGTGGTGCCTAGCTCCGTGGCGTCGCCGGTGTTGATGATGAACGCCGGACGATTCTCGCTCCTCAGGCGGTCCAGCAGCGACCGGACGATGTCGCCGTGTTGACTGGAGCCCACGTGCGTATCGGTGATGTGGACGAACCGAAATGGCTCGATGGCGCAGGCGGACGAGGCGATCAGAGAGGCGAGTCCAATGACAAAGCAACGCATTCCGACCATCCGCAATCCTCCCGTACCCATCTTCGGCATACGGTACCCGATAGACTATACGGCATGTCGACCTCTGCCCCGTTGATTCGGACGAAACGGCGCCAGGAAGGATATTCGACGGCGTTTGCGAAAGGTAGTACCATTGAGCTGATTCCGGCGACGCGGGATGCGCCATAGCGACATCCCGCAGACCAGCAGGAGTACAATGAGTGTCCGATCCGATCCGCCTGTTAATCCTGGAAGACCGGCCGGCTGACGCTGTCCTCATGGCTTCCGCACTCGAGGCAGCGGGTTATACCGTCGATTGGGTACGGGTAGAACAACCGGATCAGTTCTCAGCCCAACTCGCGAGGAATCCGGACATCATCCTCGCGGATTACAGCCTCCCTTCCATGACGGCTCTCGACGCCATCGCTTCAGTCAAAGCCAGTGGCGCCGACATCCCGGTCATCGTGGTAACCGGCGCCCTTGGAGACGAGGCGGCCGCCGAATGCCTGCGTCTGGGCGCATCGGACTATATTCTGAAAGATCGGCTGGCTCGGCTCGACCGGGCGGTCCGCAGTGCGCTCAGCAATCGCGACTTGCGCCGGGCCCAACGTGATGCAGTCGAGGCTCTTGCCAGAAGCGAGGAACGATTTCGGCGCATCTTTGCCCATAGTCCGATCGGGTTGGCCCTGCTCGACACCCAGGGGCAGATCGTATCGGCGAATCCGAACCTCTGCGCCACGCTCGGGCTGCAGGAGACGGACATCGTCGGTTCTCGTTTCACCGACATCTTGACGGAGCGCTCCCGGTATCAGAGCCTGTTTGAGGATGCATGCCGGAACGGTCAATCGGGTCGTATGGTGACGCTCCTTGAGAGAGACGGTCAGGAGCGGCTCTGGCTCGCGTTGACGGTTGCCCTTCTATCGCCGCCAACTCAAGCGTCCGGCCATGCGCTGGTGATGGTCGAGGATGTAACGGAGCGCGTCGTAGCCGATCGGACAGCGCAGAGGCGCAATGCGATTGTCCAGGCCGTGGCTCAGGCTGCCGAACGATTTCTGGGGAATGATGACTGGGACAGCACAATCCAGCGCTTCCTTGAGCTGGTCGGTACGGCGGCTGATGCCGCAGTGGTAGCGGTCGCCGATCGTCCAACATCGGATACGGTGCGGATTCACCAGTGGTGGACGGAGAATCGGCAGTTATCGCCTGCCGATATCCTTGCCGCCATCGATACAGCGGTACGAAACCGCCTGAAGGAATGGTCTATCGATCCGTACGTAACAGCATCGGAGGTTCCTATTACGCCCGGGCCGGTCCTCACACCGTTCGGCAGGCATGTCCTTATCCTGGCTCCGGTATTTGTGCGCCACCGCCTCTGGGGCTGCCTGGCCTTTCTTAGCCGACCGGATGTTGTCTGGCAGAGTGAAGAGGCGAGTGCGTTTGCTTCGGCCGCCGAGCTGCTGGTCGATGCGATCCAGGACCGTGATGCCTCTCTGGCGCTTCGGGCCAGCGAGGAACGGACCCGTCTTCTCATCGACACTTCGCTTGACGCTGTCATATCGACTGACAACGACGGATTCATCACCGGTTGGAACCCGCAGGCGGAAAGGATGTTCGAATACTCGGCTTCGGAGGTGATGGGTACACCTGTGTTGAGCGTCATCGCTCCAGCCCGACATCACGCAGCCTGGCGCACCGCAGGCGTCCATTCAATCGAGCGCATCCGTCGCAAACCGCATCGTTTCGAGAGCGTCGCCGTGCGGCGGAGCGGCGAGGAGTTTCCCGTAGAGGTCTCAGTATCGTTCGCGTCGCTGAACGGCTCTGCCATGCTCAGCCTGTTTGTGCGGGATGTCAGCGATCAACGGCGCGACCAGGCCGCGCTTCTCGAGGCGCGCATCCATGATGAGGCGATCGCGGAACGGATCCAGAAGACGCTGCTGATCGGTGATCCCGCGATCCGAACCGATTGGCTGCAAATGGCCGCTGCAGCGCAACCGGGGAGCGTGATTTCCGGCGATTTCGTTCTCGGATTGTGTCTATCAGAAAGCGTCGTCGATGTCCTGGTCGGTGATGTCATGGGCAAGGGGCTGACCGCGGCGCTCCTCGGTGCGATCACCAAAAACTACTTTCACGAGGCGGTCCGCCAACTCACCCGTCACCTTGCACCGTTCCAGCGATTGCCATCTCCCTCTGAGATCGTCGCGTCGGTCCATCAGCACATGTCGGCAGAGTTGATGGGTATGGACAGTTTCGTGACGCTTAGCTACGCGCGATTCGACCGGACAACCTGGCGCTGCACGATCATCGATTGTGGACACACCGAGATCGTTCACTTCAGTCGAACCGAAGGCCTGTGTCGCCTGGTCAAGGGCGATAATCTGCCCCTCGGCATTCTGAACCATGAGGTGTTCGCACCCGTTCAGGTCCGCTTCGCACCCGGTGATCGCTTTCTTTTTTATAGCGACGGGGTGATCGAGGCGGAAGATCCGAACCTGAACGTGTTCGGTGTGGAGCGGGCCATCCAAACAGTGTTGCGACATGCGTCCGCCTCCCCCGGGGAGATAGTGGCTCATCTACAGGAGGCAGTTGTGGAGTTCCGAGAGTCCGCTCCGCCCGGCGACGATATCACCTGTATGGCCGTCCAGATCCAGGACGAGCCCGCAGAGGAACCGGACCATATCCGAACCCTGGAGGTAAGCGGTGATCGGGAAGAGCTCGGGCAAGTCAGCGACTTTATCGTTTCCTTCTGTCAGTCGCTCCAACCACCCAGCTTTGGCGCCGCCGAGGTGGACCGATTAGCCCTGGCTGCCCATGAGGCTGCGCGCAACGTCATCGAACACGCTCACGCCCATCATCCTGAGTTCACGACGCAGATCATAGCGGAGGCATTCGCGGACCGGATCGAACTCCGAATCTACGACGCCGGGGCGGGATTCAACCTCAGCGCCGTTCCGCTGCCAGAGCTCGGCACAGACCGCCCCCAGGCGCTGGGCGTGTACTTCATCAGGCAGGGCGTCGATGAAACCGATTATCTACGAGACAACCTCGGCCGTAATGTCCTCAGGCTAGTCAAACGGAGGTTGCCAACCGGACCGGATCCGTCAGAGTCCTAGGCCGCACCGGCCTTTTCAGCGTCCGAGAGGGCCGCGTCTCGGGTGTCATAGATATCGAATACGCGATGCATCCGGACCATTTCCATCACCGCACGAACCGGCCGCTGCAGCGCGGCCAGTCGGAGCGCACCGCCAGCAGCGTTCATCCTTCGCAGACAGGACAATAGAGCTCCGAGACCCGAGCTATCCATAAACCGGACGGCGCCCAGGTCGATCACCGCCTGAGCCGACCCTGCGAGGACGGGTTCCATCGCCCGCTTGAAGATATTCGAGTTGTTCGCATCGAGCCGGTCGCCTTTGATCACAACCAGCACAACGCTATTGATGCGCTCGACCGTGAACTCCACGCCAGCCCCTCCTGCACTCGTCATCGCCGATCTCTCGGCGCCTGCATCTGTACGCCCCATCGTACCGACCTTGACGGTCTCGAGGCATACAGTGTCCAGCTTTCGATGGCCTTCGATCTAATATAGCACATGCACCCTATCCCGGCACGATCGCCCGTTGGAGCCTGCAGCAGCCGGTCCGCCGGCGATGCAGCGAGGTGAGGTGGAGCGATCTGGCCCCTGATACTGGCTATAATAGGTGCAGGATCAGGACGAAGCGCCACCGACGGCGCGTCGTTGCAAGGAGTTCCTCTGATGGCGACATCGACAGCGATTATGGATATGAGTGCGGAAGTCGAAATACCGCACGACGGCATCATCAGCCGCACGATCCACAACGACGATCGGCTTAAAGTCGTCCTCTTCGGCTTCGATGCCGGACAAGAGTTGTCGGAGCACACCGCCTCGGTACCGGCTACGATACACATCCTTAGCGGGCAGGCCGTCGTAACACTGGGCGATGACCAGCGGTCCGCCGGTCCCGGTTTCTGGGCCTGGATGCCGGCCGAGCTCCCCCATACCGTCGAGGCTGCTGCTCCGACGGTGATGTTGCTCTATATGATCAAGGGATAAGACACCGCGAGGTCGCCCCCCCTGTTGCAGCCCATTCGTACGGAACGGATGGGGCTCTATCCCTGCCAGCGCCTCCCCTCGTCCAGCATAATCAGATAGTGGTCGAGAGGTATGTAGTTCGCCACACTGTTGCCGGTACCCAGGCAGTAGCCGCCCCCGGGCATACACTCATCGAGCGTCCTGCGCACCCGCGACCGGATGGCCGCCTCATCGGAGGTACAGAGGAAGTCCACATCGATCCCGCCAAGAAGGGCGATTTGCTGACCGTAGGTCCGTTTTGCATCGCTGACGCTCTCGATCGTATCCTCAAAGGAGTGCTTGGCGTCGATCTGCACGTCGTCAATCAGGTCATCCATGATCGTTCGGAGATTGCCGCAGGAATGGAGCAGATACGGGCGCCCCGCCTCATGGCTCAAGCGCGCGAGAATCCGATGACCGCCGAGAATGAACTCGCGCGTATCGTCAGGGCTGATCAGGGTACCGGTCCTGTGGCCGAAATCATCACTGCCCCAGGTCGCCTTCACTCGCGGGAACTGGAGGACGAGCTCCATCACCCGCGCGTATATCGCGGTGATGCGATCGCTGATCGCTTTCACGAGATCACGGTCGTCGTAGAGGGCGTAGCAGATCGTCTCATACCCCATGAGCCAGATTAGATGCTCGGCTATATGCCCGAAGCCGCCGCCCGCAATGACGCACATATCGTCGGGCAGGTTGGCCTCGCACCATTCCAGCATCCGCGTTGTCGCCCGGTCCGGGTCGGGCCACGGATACGCCTCGAACTCACTCCAGCTGGTGATCGGCCCGCGTTGTTCGTTGATGTAACTCCGTCCGGGCGCCCGCATGAGATCCGCGGTATCCGTTGTCGTAACACGGTTCAGCGGCCAGTCCATCGCCTCGACGCCACAGCGGAGGAAGTCATAGCCCAGAAACCGCTGGATTGCGACATAGCGCCACATGAAGCGGTCCAGTGAGCCAGCTTCACCCCGCTCCGGAAGGTCAAACCGCTGTACGATCGCATCGTTGACTTCCGGATCGAGAAACAACTCAATGTGGTGCACCCGGGACGGGGCGCCTTCCCGTCGAAGGCTTTGCATCAAGCCTTCCCAATCCGGCGTTACGGGGATGTCCAGCAAGCTAGGCGTCATCGACATCACCTCTTACAGGGGTATGGTCGTCTCCCGTGACTTCCGCCATGACCGGGTACGTCGGGAATCGCCGAGAATGACCACGTACCGGCCGTTCAGTATGGTTTCACCTTTCCGATACTGACGACGAGAGGTATCCTGCGCGGGACAATCGAGAACCGAATAATGCACGCTGCCCCAGGCTCCATTCTGACGGTCCGAGTACCGCAGCACGAACGGTCCAACCCTGTCCAGCGCGCGAATGCCGATCCGATTGTCGACGTTAATCCACGAGCTCGAAAACTGCACCGTGCGCAGGGTTTCCTGTTCCGGCGGGACGGAGGGCGGACGGTACACCTCGTCGTACAGCCCGCCCTCATACCGCCATCGGCGACGATAACCGTTGAAGAAGTCGTTCGCCACATGGAGCCTGAGCCCTTCGGTCGACTCAACGGTAAGGTCCTGCAGGGCCGAAAAACGGGAGCTAATGGTCCCCACGCGCTCCTTTAGATCGGCCTCGAATCGGATCTCGTGAGCGTAGAGCGGAGCGCCCGCCCTGTCCAGATAGGTGATCGTGCCGACGCTGCGGAGACTCGTTGGGGTTACGATATCTTGATGAACCGTTTGTGCTCGTCGTCGATCCGCGCCTGCCACTTCGATGCGCCCGAGCAGATTGCCGGGTCCCCACTCGGCGAGGTCATCCGCGGCCGTATCCAGGAAATAGGCGCACGGGACGGGTCCCTCCAATCGACGCCAGGCCATCGAGGCGAACGTCGACCCGTAGCGCACATACGCCAATCCAGCCTCGGGGCTTGAATGCGCGTCTGCAAGCTGCCGGTCCAGAGAACGGCGGTCGATGATCGGCGGATAGAGACCCCGACGGCGATGCAGAAGGTAGGCCGCACCGATATTCGCATAGGCGTCGGTTTCGTACTCCGCCCACCGGTCCATCATGATGTTGCGCGTGAATCTTGCGCCGAAGAAGGATCCGTCGCGGTTCGCCCGCTGCTCCAACTCGAACGCCCGCATTCGCCTGGCTTCGATATACCGAGCCGTTCGATCGCCATAGCGCTCCTGGAGCGCCGCGAGCGCCGGCATGATGAACGATAAGCCATAGGCGTAGCGAGGCCAATCCTTGCCAGAAGGATAGGCGAACCGCCAGTTCAAGAATAGCGGTCGGAGCCGGCGCCATACATCAGCATAATGATGGAACAGCGCATCGGGGGCGGATTCGGACGATAGGGACAGCGCGAGATAGCTCCAGGCGAACGAATGCAGCGGACAGGCCATGTAGCACGTATGGAAAGCCCCGTGGTTTTCGATGGTGTAGTCGGAATGGATATTCGTCGTATAGACCTGATCCCGAACGGGCCGTCCATCGAGCAGCGCTGCGGACGTGAGATCCTGAGGCGCGGATAGGGTGTTGGCCGAGAACTCGATCAGCTTGGCCTTCCATGCATTGGCGTGGCGGTGTCCGGGAAACATCGCCATGGCTGCAGCGAGAACTTCAACATCCCAGGCGTTCTCCTCGGAGCGCGTGTTACTCAGCGCGCCTCCCGGGGCCTGTCGGCTCAGATGACGATCCGCTTCATGGACAACCACCCGTTCCACCCGTGTCCGCTCGTTCTCGGTTAGCATCGGCCAGATCAACCGGGCGCCCAGCGCCATTTTCGCAGTCCACCAGGCCGACTGCCAGTGATCACCCCACTTTCGCCCGTCGCCGCAGGTCAGATCGCCCGTGACATGCGCCCGCGTCATGTATTCCAGACACTCGCGGGCTCGTGCAAGCAATCGGGCCGAATCGACACCGCTCGGCTTCGGATCGTATAGCGGATCGGTCGACAGGAGCGCGTAGACGAAAACAACGTTGCCCATCGATCTGAGACCCATCTCCGCATGTTCTGGATCGCCAAAGAAGCCGATCGGGTGCCCGGACACAGCCGGTGTCCGCCAACCACGCTCACCATAGAGCGGAAATCGCTCCAGAACCCGCATGAAGTCGCGCGCATTCGGGTAGGTTCTGGAGGAGGCCGGCATCGGTTTGAGAATGGGGAGCGGTGTCGATGGCGATGACCGCATCCATGCGGCTCGATCGATGGTCTTCGGCGCCTGTGCGGCCGCAACGAACCAGATCAGTCCGAGCGCACCGGTCAGACCCAACGGCAACCGTCGGCGGCCACCGCTCATGCCATATTCACCGGATCAACGTCCACCGTCAATCGCTCACGGACGGTGCGCGAAAGGGAGCCCATCGCAGCGCGGACATGGAGCCGAGCCGTTGGACCTTGGGGGCTGCGGATCACCGAGTGCCAGCGGTACCGCCCGTGCAGGCGGACCAGCGGCGCCGGGCACGGGCCAAGGATCCGACAATCGTCCGACGCGATCGCACGGAATGCGTCCGCGAACGCAACGGCGGCCTCCTCGGCAGCTTCCGGGTTCTCATCGGCGGCCAGCACATTGATAAGGGTCGCGTATGGAGGATATCCGAGCTCCGCGCGCATTGCGGATTCCTTCGCGTAGAACGCGTCGTAGTCCTGCCGCGCCGCGGACTGTACGGCGTAATGTTCCGGTGTAAACGTCTGGATGATCACGCGACCCGGCAGCTGACTCCGCCCTGCGCGGCCCGCCACCTGTGTCAGGATCTGATAGCTCCGCTCGGCAGCCCTGAAATCCGGCACATGCAGGCCGACATCGGCGCTGATCACCCCGACGAGCGTTACGCGCGGAAAGTCCAGCCCCTTGGCCACCATCTGCGTTCCGAGAAGGATATCGGCCTCTCCGGCCCGAACCGCTCGTATTATCCTGGTATGCGCGCCCTTGCGACTCGTCGTATCCCGGTCCATCCGCAGTATTCGCGCTTCCGGCAGCAGCTCCGCGATCTGGCTCTCCAGCTTCTCGGTGCCGACTCCGAAGGCGCGTAACCTCGTGCCTTTGCATTCGGGGCAATCCGGCCGGGCCGCCTCGGAATAGCCGCAATGGTGACATCGCAGATCGCCGACCGTTGTATGCAGCACCAGGGCAACCGCGCAGTTCGGACATTGTGGTGTGAAACCGCAGTCGCGACACAGCACAAATCGTGCGAAGCCCCTTCGATTGAGGAACAGCACCACCTGTTCGCGAGCCTCCAGCCGTTCACGAATGGCGCCCAGAAGCGGCTCACTGAACAGTGAGGGTGCAGTCCGAAACACCGCTCGCATGTCGACGATCTCAACCGTGGGCGGTTGGATGCCAGTCGCTCGACCCGCCAGACGGACGTGCCGAAGCCCGCCGGTCAGCGCTCGATGGAACGTCTCAAGGCTGGGCGTAGCGCTCCCGAGTACGACGACGGCGTTGGCGCGGCGTGCGATCTCCTCAGCGACCTCCCGCGCATGGTATCGCGGTTCAACCTCCTGCTTGTACGCGGCCTCGTGCTCCTCATCGATGACGATCAGGCCCAGGTTACGAACCGGTGCGAAGACCGCCGATCGCGCCCCAACGACAATGCGACAACGGCCATCGGCAACGCGCTGCCACGAGTCGTGCCGCTCACCTGCGCCGAGCCGGCTATGCAGAACGGCGACGTCCGCGCCATACCGACGTGTGATCACATCGACGACCTGTGCCGCGAGGGCAATCTCCGGCACCAGCACGATGGCAGATCGGCCA
The DNA here is from genome assembly GCA_013360745.1 of Chthonomonadales bacterium. GTDB lineage: Bacteria > Armatimonadota > Chthonomonadetes > Chthonomonadales > CAJBBX01 > JABWBA01. The sequence goes on from JABWBA010000042.1 coordinate 16,188, forward strand.
GCCGATCGTGTCTGCCGGATCACCTCCAGATAGATCTCGGTTTTCCCGCTTGCCGTCACTCCGTGCACGAGCACCGGCCTGCGTTGGTCCGGTCGCCTGTCGGACTCCGCGCGGATTATCCGTAACGCCTCCGACTGTTCAGGGGTAAGGTTCGGCGCTGCGTCCTCGATCCGCTGGGAGGTCAACGGATTCCGGTCGATCGTCACGTCGCTTCGGACCAATACTCCCCTTCGTATCAACCCATCGAGTACGCTTCTGCTGACGCCCGCCTCGCGACATACGTCCGCAATCGGCATGATCCCGCCGTCGACCGGGAGCGCCGCCATCGCCTTCGACTGAATGGGGGTCAGCACGGCGGTTTGCTCGCCCATCACCCGCCGCACGCCTGCGGCTATCCGTGGCTGTACAGCCGCTCCGCGATACGCCTCTTCGCTGACGATCAAGCCGGCATCCGACAGCGCCTTGACGGCGCGTCCCAATCGGTCCTTTAGAACAGTCTTCGCGGACGAGAGACCGATCTGTCCGCCGTGCTTCTGCAGGAGTCGGATCAGCTCCCTGCACGATGCGTTCATGCGACCCGCAATCGGTGAGTCGATCGCGGAACCCGCCTCGGTCAGGCGGAGCGTACGCCGTACGGCGGGCGTCTGGGCTGGCGGTCGTAGAGCGCCGATCGCATGGCCGAGATGGCACATCCATCGGTCCGCCATCCAGCGAGCGAGGTCCAGATCCGATTCGGTCAGGCAGACGGCATCGTCCGGAGCCTTCGCCAATACGACCAGCCGTTCTATGAGCGGATCATCCTCCTGCAAGGTCCGAAGCGCGATGACGTACCCCATCATGCTGCGCCGAGCGACGGTAACTTGAACGGGACTGCCGATCACGACTGTATCCTGAAGCTCCTGCGGAACGGCATACGTCAGGACGTCCGGGCCAGATCCCTGATCCAGAAGCGCAACATCAGCCGCGCGCACCCCCGGCTCGTGCGTCATCTCAGGGTCGGATTTCATAGGATTCCGGAGGCGTACGTGATGAGGTTGGGGCTCATAGACAGTATAATACTCGCGTTGGGGCGGTTAGCTCAGGGGGAGAGCGCCTCGTTGACACCGAGGAGGTCACAAGTTCAAATCTTGTATCGCCCACCAGTATATCGATCGACCGCATAAGGCGTTATATATCGGTGTAACCAGAGTGTCCGAATCGTGGTTATAGCTTGGACTTCGCAGTCGTCGGGGACACAACGTGGACCAACCAACCGCTGAAGCTGAAGATAGAGATCCTGACGAGGGTTCGACCGGGAGCTCGCATACGTCGTCGCGATCATCTAAGCGGCATCACCGCCGCCATCGATCGCACCATCGCTCCAAGCCGTGTCCGGCCTGCGGGCGCATGATCGCGAGTCGCTGGACCCGTTGCCCCTATTGCGGCGAGCTTGCTCCGTTCAACTTCGGCGGAAAAGCCTGGATCGTGGGGCTGGCATTGCTTTCCATTCCGATCATCCTCTTTCTCATCGGCTACATCATCGCCGTCTGGCTCACCTGATCTTCGCAGAGCCCGACCGGATTACGCTCGCCTGCCGGCTATTTGTCGGATGATCCCCCGGCGTGAACGAGCTCCCGAAGCTCGATGAAGAGCTGAAGACGCTCCATACCCCACCGATCCGCGCGGCCGCTGGAGCTCGGCACAACGTAGCGCCGACTCCCGCCAATAGGTTCGCTCATCTCGCCCCATAACGGGCTCGACATACCCGTGCACATCCTGCAGACGTCCTTGCCGTTGTAACAAACGAAACGGGGCGCGCAGGCGATGATGCGCCGTTCCAGGTCTGCAATCTCATCCCGGGAGGGCGTGGGCAGCAGACTATTCATGGTCGATATCCGGTCCCTGAACACAGCGGTCAAACCGATCCCGTATTGCAGGACCTGATGGTCCTCCGTAGCATCCAACAGGCGAGGGGTAAAGCCGGCTTGATGCAGGAGCGTCCAGAATCGATTGCCCCTGCCCGCGTAATAATGGCCGATCCGCGCCGCCGTCGGGCTCGGGGCCGCTCCGACGAAGATGACATCCAGAGACGGCGCCAGGATATCGGGCAGCAGGCTGATCGGACCGATGGGCTCGTTCACCTTATCGACCCGATCGTTATGGATCGAGTACGGCTTCGAGCCCAATATGGAGTCCTCTCAGCGATGATATCCGCTGAACGGCCAGTGTCACGCCGGGCATAAACGATCGACGGTCGATACTGTCGTGGCGGATCGTCAGGGTCTGCCCGATCGCACCGAAGATCACCTCTTGATGGGCAACCAGCCCGGGTAAGCGCACGCTGTGGATACGAATACCGGCCACCTCCTGACCACGGGCTTCTGTGGCTTCATCGACTCCGGCTGTCCTCTCGCGAACTGCCGCGATACGCTCGGCAGTCAACCGGGCTGTCCCCGAGGGAGCGTCCAGCTTCGCGTCATGGTGCAGTTCCACGATCTCTACACCTGGCATATACCGGGCGGCCCGTGCGGCGAACTGCATCATCAGGACGGCCCCAATGGCGAAGTTCGGCACAACGAGAGCGGCCAGCGACGTGCCCTCAAGTGCTCCCCGGATACTGTCGAGATCCGTCTCGTCCAGACCCGTCGTACCGATGATCGGTCGGGCGCCGGCTCCCAGCGCAAGCAGGGCGTTGCCGGCAGCGGCCCTCGGCACCGTGAAGTCCACCACAACCTCGGGTGCGGACCGTGCCAGAGCCTCAGCGGACATCGGTTCCACCTGAACGCCGCATGTCGGAGCTCCGATCAGTACCCCGACGTCATCGCCGCAGTGATGATGATCCAACGCCGCGACAAGGCTCATGCCCGGATCGGACAGCGCTGTCCGAACGACTTCGCGCCCCATTCGACCGGCCGCACCGGCAACCGCTATACGGATCATGCCGCTGCCCACTCCCGCCCCAGAGGCCCTATAGCCGCGAGGGAGATCCGATCCGGCTGGAAGAGCTCACCGGCGACATCGCGGATCATCTCATTGGTCACACTCTCGATTCCGGCCAGTACTTCGTCCAGGGGCACCACGCGATCTAACAGCAGGAGGGATTTGCCGACACCCATCATCCTGGCCGTTGCGCTCTCCTGGCTGAGCACGAGTACACCGCGCACCCGTTGTTTGGCCTGTTCGATCTCGTCCTGTTCGAGGCCGGCCTTGCGGATACGCTGCAGTTCCTGCCGGATAAGCTCAAGTACCTGCCCGAACGTCGCCGGTCCGGCGCCGCCGCTCACGGCGAACAGGCCCGTGTCCCGATAGCCGATGATATGCGAGCCGATATCGTAGACCAGACCCCGCTTCTCCCGGATCTCCTGAAACAGGCGGGAGCTCATGCTGCCGCCGAGCACCATATCGATCAGCGCCACGGTGTAGCGCCGGGGATCCCGATGGCCGAACGTCGGTATGCCGAGACAGAACTGGACCTGCTCAATCCGCTTTCGCTTGAACGATTCGGCGGCGATCGGTATCGGCTGAACCTGAGGTCGACGGCGTGCCCTGCCGGGCATCGCACCGAAATACCGCTCGGCCAGCTTGACCACAGCCCCGTGGCGGATCCGACCGGCAGCAGCCACAACGATCCGCGAGGGTTCGTAATACCGATCCATGAACGAGCGAATCCGATGAGCCTCGAACCGCTTGACGGTGGAGGACCGACCAACGACGGGTCGGCCCAGCGGGTGGCCCGGCCACATCGTGCTGTCGAGAAGATCATGGACCGCCTCTTCCGGGTCATCCCGGTACCGGCGGATCTCCTCCAGAACCACGTTCCTCTCCCGCGCGACCTCCTCATCGGCGAGAAGCGGCTGGGTCAGCATATCGCTGATCACGTCCATCACCAGCGGCGCATCCTCTGCGAGGGCCCGCGCATGGTAACACGTGTATTCCTTGTCCGTAAACGCGTTAAGCATGCCGCCGCGCGATTCCACGGCTACGGCGATCTCTCGCGCGGTCCTTCGATGCGTCCCCTTGAAGAGCATGTGCTCGATGAAATGGGTCAGGCCGGAGTCGGCAGCAGACTCATCCCTTGCGCCTACACCGACAAACACCCCCATAGCGATGGACCGTATCGATGACATGGGCTCGGTAACGACCCGTAAACCGTTGCCGAGCGTCGTGATCTCAACTCGTTCTCGAAACACATCCCCTCCCGAGGCCGCGCCGATCGCCCGCGCGACGGGCGTCCGAGCCGCAGAGACGGAGTATATCACACGCGGGCAGGCTGAAAGGCCGCTGTTGGGTTTACGTAGCGAAGCTGGGTCCGACTCGCTCGGGGCTCTGGAGTTTCGTTCGAAGGGGGCCACGCCTGCACTCCGAGGATCCGCGTGTCCGGGATGGGTCGTGAAGGACTCGAACCTTCGACCCGCTGATTAAGAGTCAGCTGCTCTGCCAACTGAGCTAACGACCCCAGAACGGGATAGAGTATACCATGCCGTATCCCGTCGATGTCACCCGGTTGAGCGCGGATTCTCGGAGATCACCCGCCTAGGCGGCCAGGGCCGGGGCCAACCATTTCCGGGCCTCTTCGATCGTCATGCCCCGGCGCGAGGCATAGCTTTCGAGCTGATCCTGGCCGATCCGGCCCACCGGAAAATATCGAGCGGCTGGATGATTGATGTAGAAGCCGCAGACGGAGCTCGGCGGTCCCATCGCCATCGAGTCGGTGAGCCGCACGCCGGTCCGGGCCTCTGCATCGAGCAGCTGGAAAATCACCGGTTTCTCGCTGTGATCCGGGCAGGCGGGATAACCCGGCGCAGGGCGGATCCCCCTGTACCGTTCGCCGATCAGATCCTCGTGCGACAGGCCCTCCGTAAGGCCGAAACCGCACGCACGGCGGGCCTGCAGATGCAGCCATTCGGCGAAGGCTTCGGCCAATCGATCGGCAAGCGCTTCGAGAAGGATGCCGCGGTAATCGTCCATCCCATCGCGGGCCATTTGCGCCATTCGATGGATATGATCGCCAGCCGTTACGACGAACATACCGAGGTAGTCTGTCAGCCCTGAGGATCGGGGGGCTATGAAGTCGGCGAGGCCGTAGTTCACCTGCCCGGGTCCCTTGTCGGCTTGCTGCCGAAGCAGGTGGAAGACCGCCTTCGGGGCGTCCTGAGCTGTCGAGCCGGGCAGGATCACGTCGTCCCCTTCGGCATAGGCTGGGAAGAAGCCGTAGACGCCTTTCGGGACCACCTCCTCCACGGTCTCGAGCTCATCCAGAAGGATCTGCGCATCGCGGTACAGTTCATCGGCGCGAGGTCCGATCTCAGGCTGTGTCAGGATGTCGGGATATCGGCCTCGGAGACCCCAGACATGGAAAAAGGGAGTCCAATCGATAAACGGTCGTATTACGGCGACACTCGCTCCGGCCGCTTCCCGGGCGCCCAGAAAGCTCGGTTCGGCGATTGTCTCCGGACTCCAGGACACTTCCGGCCGTCGCCGCAAGGCCTCGGCATAGCTGATCTGGCTCTTCTCCGAATGACGCCTCTCATACCGCTCACGAGCGTTTGCCAGTTCAGCGCGATTTTCGATGAGGAACCCGTCCCGTTCGGTGGCCGACATCAGACGCTTGACCACCGGGCCAGCCCTCGACGCATCTTCGACATAGACCACCGGGCCTTCGTATCCCGGGGCAATACGGATCGCCGTATGCGCACGACTGGTCGTCGCACCGCCGATCAGGAGCGGCTTCTGCATGCCCCGACGCTGCATCTCTTCGGCGACGTGGGCCATTTCCTCGAGGGACGGGGTGATCAATCCGGACAGCCCGATGATGTCGGCGCCTCGCGCATCCGCCGTGTCCAGGATGTCCGCCGCGGGCACCATGACCCCCATATCGATGATCTCGTGGCCCGCACACGCCAGCACCACTCCGACGATGTTCTTTCCGATATCGTGCACATCGCCTTTTACCGTCGCAAGAAGGATCCGGGCAGAGCCTTCCGGGCGTTCATCGCCTGAACCTGTACGCTGCATGTACGGCTCGAGCCATGCCACCGCCCGCTTCATCGTCCGCGCGGATTTCACCACCTGCGGCAGGAACATCCGGCCGTCGCCAAAGCGGTCGCCGATAATCCGCATGGCAGCCATGAGCGGCCCCTCGATGACGGCGAGCGCCGAACCGTAGACTCCGAGCGCCTCCTCCATCTCTGCGTCGATCGTGTCCGTAACGCCCCGGATCAACGACGAGGCGATACGATCCTCGAGAGAGGCTTCTTCGCGATCAGCCTCTGCAGGCTGCTCTGCGGCTGCACCGCCGCCGTCCGTCCGAAGCGAGTACTCCAGTAACCGCTCTGTGGCATCGGCCCGGCGGTTCAGGACCAGGTCCTCTGCCAGTTCGCGCAGCTCGGGCTCGATTTCCTCGAGAACGGTTAGCTGTCCTGCGTTGACGATGCCCATGTCGAGGCCGGCGTGGATCGCATGGTACAGAAAAACGGAGTGGATCGCTTCGCGGATATGGTCGTTGCCCCTGAATGAGAACGATAGATTGCTGATCCCTCCACTGCAGAGGGCGCCTGGGCACAGCTCTTTGATCTTCCTCAGGGATTCGATGAAGTCCCGCGCGTAGTCAGCGTGTTCGGCAATGCCGGTTCCGATTGCGAGCACGTTCGGATCAAAAATGATATCGTGGGGAGGTACGCCAAGCCGCTGGACGAGGAGATCGTAGGCCCTTCGACAGACAGCGACTCTACGTTCTAAAGTATCCGCCTGACCATGCTCGTCGAACGCCATGACCACGAGCGCCGCCCCGAAACGACGGGCTTCGCGGGCGCGATCCAGAAACGCCTCCTCGCCGTCCTTCAAGCTGACCGAGTTGACGATGCACTTCCCCTGAACCGCCTTGAGCCCCGCCAGGATGACCTCCCAATCGGAGCTATCGACCATGATCGGCGGCCGGGCTACGTCCGGATCGGCAGATAGAACGCAGAGGAACTCGCGCATGGCGACTGCGGAGTCCAGCAGAGCTTCGTCCATGTTGACATCGACGATGTTAGCGCCGCCCTCCACCTGGTTCCGGGCGACGGCCACCGCCTCCTCGTAACGCCTGCCTCGAATCAGGCGCGCAAACTTCCGCGATCCCGTTACATTGGTGCGTTCGCCGATTACGGTGAAGTTGGAGTCCGGGCGGATCGTAAACAGGTCCAGACCGGCGTACCGCGGCATCGCGCGAGGCTCAGGCGCTCGTCGAGGCTTACCCTGCCGTACGGCCTCCGCAATCGCAGCGATATGCTCGGGCGAACTGCCGCAGCAGCCTCCTGCGATGTTGAGCCAGCCGTTCGCGGCGTAATCCCCAAGGATTCGGCTCATCTCTTCCGGCGTCTGGTCGTAACCGCCGACCGCGTTCGGCAGTCCCGCATTCGGGTAGCAGGCGGTATATGTTGGGCAGATCGCGGCGAGTTCCTCGATCTGGGCTCGGAGCTCTTCTGCACCCAGACCGCAGTTGATGCCGATGGCGAGGAGCGGGTAATGGTCGATCGACGCGACGAAGGCTTCCAGCGTCTGGCCCGAGAGGGTGCGGCCGCTCCGATCGCTGAAGGTGACGCTGGCGATGACCTCCGGCATGGTCGAGCATCGCTCGGCCTCCCGCGAGGCGGCGTAGAGACCTGCTTTAAGGTTGAGCGTGTCGAAGGTCGTTTCGAAGATCAGAAGGTCAACGCCTTCGCTGAGAAAGGAGCGAATCTGCTCGGCATAGATCGCGACCAGATCATCGAACGTTACCGCACGATAACCGGGATCGTTGACATCCGGGGACATGGACGCCATGCGCGGTGTCGGTCCAATGGACCCCGCGACGAGGAGCCGCTTTCCCGTGTCTCGTTCTGTCTCGGCTGCGACGCCACGGGCGATCCGCACTGCGGCTCCGTTGATCTCTGCGACGTACTCCTCCAGGCCGAAATCCGTCTGGGACAGGCGGTTCCCGTTGAAGGTGTTCGTCGTCAGGATATCGGCCCCAGCTCGTGCGAAGCCCCGATGGATCGAGGCAACAACCTCCGGGCGGGTCAGGTTGAGGATCTCGTTGTTGTTGCGCAACGGTATTGGGTGATCCGTGAACCGATCGCCGCGGTAGTCCTTCTCGTCGAGTCCAACGGTCTGCAGCATGGTCCCTTTCGGACCTTCGAGTATGAGGATTCGCTGAGCCAGCAGGCTGCGCAGTTCCTCTCGTATATCGCTAGCCAAAATCTACCTCCGAAAACGTCGGTCAAGGTCACCGAACGGCACGAGAACGACAGCCGGTCGTCCATGGGGACAGAAGTGCGGATTCCGCGTAGCGGCCAGCTGATCCAGCAATCCGTTCATCTCCTCGACATTCAGTCGGTCCCCCGCCTTCACCGCCATACGGCACGCATGTGCGATCGTCACCTGATCACGGTCCACGACGAGCCGCCGGGCAACGCTCTGGTGCGCGAGATCGTCGATCATATCGCGCAGAATGGCCTCATGATCACCCTGTCGGATCAACGCGGGCGCCGCTCGCACGATCAATGTATCACCTCCAAAGCCGTCAATCTCCCATCCCGCTTTCCGGAGTTCGGGTTCGAGCCGGTGTATCAGCCCTCGTTCCGCAAGTCCAAAGCTCATGGTGAGCGGCACTACCAGCCGCTGCGAGGGTATCCCTCGTTCGGTTCTGGCCGCCATGAACCGTTCGTAGAGCACCCTTTCGTGGGCGACGTGTTGATCGATAAACGCAACACCTGTGTCCGTTGCCGCTACGATATACGTATTCCGGACCTGCCCCAGCACCGTAAAGCCCTTTAGTTGTTCCACAAGCGGCTCGATTACGGACGAACTCACCTCATCCGCGAGCTGCGGGCTCGACGTCGGCTCAGGTAACGCATCCGCCATCGGGTGAAACAGCGCGAACGCCGCCGATACAGCCTCCGGGGTCGGTGTGTGCTGCGTAAGGGTCGATCCTCCCCACGAACGAGTGGGGCCTGTGAGTCGGGGCGCGATACCGAACTCCCGAAGCGCATGGGATACGGCCTGGGTGATGGCCGCATGCATATCTCGCTCGTTCGCGAACTTTATCTCAAGCTTGGAGGGATGTACATTGACATCCACCTGCGTCGGATCGATACGGATGCTCAAACATGCTACGGGATATCGGGCTTCGGGCGTCAGCTCCCTGAATGCCTGTTCGAGGGCATGGGTCAGCGCACGGTTACGAATGGGCCGCCCATTGACGATGAACACCTGATGTGTTCGGCCAGCACGGCTGACGTCGGGTGCGCCGATGAACCCGCGTATTTCAAGGTCGAATACACGGTAATCAACGGGAATCGCCGACTTCGCCATTTCGCGCCCCCATACGCATGCGAGCGCATTCAGAAGCTCACCGCTCCCCGGAGTGGTCCATAGCTCGTTACCGTTGTGCAGGATACTGAAGGCGATCTCCGGATGCGCGACGGCAAGCAGGCCAACAGCCTCGGTCGCGCGCGATAGCTCCGTGCCTGTGGTCTTGAGAAACTTCAAGCGGGCCGGAGTGTTGTAGAACAGCCGCTCGACCGTAACCGAGGTTCCCGGGCGACATCCGATGCTTTCCACCGTCTCAAGAGTCCCGCCAACGATCACGAGGCGCCATCCGGAATCACTCTCCCCGGTTCGGGAGGTGATCGTCATCGTCGACACCGAAGCAATACTCGGCAGGGCTTCGCCGCGAAAACCCAGCGTTACCACCGCACCAAGGTCCTCGGCGGAGCGTATCTTCGATGTCGCATGCCGTTGGATGGAAAGGATCGCGTCATCGTGGTCCATGCCATGCCCGTCATCGGCGACTTCGATCCGGGACTTGCCGCCATCCTGCAGCGTCACTGTAATGTGGCGGGCTCCGGCGTCGATCGCGTTCTCGACGAGCTCCTTAACGGCCGATGCCGGTCGCTCCACCACCTCGCCGGCGGCGATGCGGCTCGCAGTCAGATCATCCAGAATCTCGACGGCCGGGGACATCGGCCTCAGGCAGCCTTTCTTGCTTTACGGTGCAGTTCGTCCAGCTTAATCAGCGCCTCCACCGGTGTCATACCGCTGGTGTCCAGCTGGGCCAGCTCATTCAAGAGAGGATCGGGATCCAGATCAAAGAGCGTCAGCTGTATGGCGCCTCGCGGGGCAGGGACGGAGGCGCCAGGTTCGAGGATGTCACGCCCCGCCCGTGCTCCATTCCGCTCGAGGCTATCAAGGATCTCCCGAGATCGCTGCACGACCGCCGGGGGTACGCCGGCCATGCGAGCGACCTGAATGCCGTAGGATCGATCGGTGCCGCCCTCGACGAGGCGGTGCAGAAAGACCACCATTTCGCCTTGCTCCCGAACGGCTACGCGGAAGTTCCGAACGGCGTCACACCGACCGGCCAGATCGTTCAGCAGATGATAATGCGTCGCGAACAGCGTGCGTGCGCGCAGGGCCGCGAGGTGCTCGGCAACTGCCCAGGCGATGGATACTCCGTCATAGGTGCTGGTGCCTCGCCCGATCTCATCGAGGATCACCAGAGAGCGCCGCGTCGCGTTGTTGAGGATCGTCGCCGTCTCCGTCATCTCGACCATGAACGTGCTCTGGCCGGTGGCGAGTTCATCATGGGCTCCGACGCGGGTAAAGATCCGATCGATGATGCCAATGGTCGCGGCGTCCGCGGGAACATACGTACCCATCTGCGCCATCAGCGCGATCAACGCTGTCTGGCGGAGAAGCGTCGACTTCCCGGACATATTCGGCCCTGTAATCACGTGCAGCGACACACCCGAGGAATCGAGAGAGCAATCGTTGGGCACAAAGCGCGCACGTTCGGAGATTTGCTCGACCACGGGATGACGCCCGCCTTTGATCATCAGCGCCTCAGAACCGTCCACGATCGGACGAACATACCGATTCCGGAGCGCAACATCCGCCATTGCGGCCGTCCAGTCGAGTTCCGCAAGGGCACGAGCGACGGCCAGCAGATCGGCAGAACCGAGGGCGACCTGCTCGCGCACATCAACAAGCAGCCGCACCTCGAGATCGAGCGCCTTCTCCTCTGCGCCGAGCACCTTGGCCTCATACTCCTTCAGATCGGGCGTGATGAAGCGCTCGCCGTTCGCGGTTGTCTGCTTCCGAATATAGTGGTCGGGCACCTTACTCAGATTCGGTCGCGTTACCTCAATGTAGTATCCAAAGACCGCGTTGTACCCAACCTTCAACGAACCGATGCCCGTCCGGGAGCGCTCCGATGCCTCGAGATCCGCGATCCAGGCGCGCCCTTCGGTACACAGCCGGCGGAGTTCGTCAAGCTCGATGTTATAGCCCGGACGGATCATGCCTCCCTCTCGAAGGCCGGCCGGAGGATCGTCTGTCAGAGACCGCTGCAGCAGAGCCAGGAGCTCGGTCAGTGTGGGCGGATGTTGGGGATCGTTACGCTGCTCCCTTACGACGGGGCATCCGGGGTCGTGCAAGGCCGCTGGATCGATGGTAGCCAGTATCCGCCTGAGGACCGTCGACTCGCAGCGATGCAGCGAGGATCCTAGCGGCTTCAGTTTCTCCAGCGAGGATCGCAGCGCAACGAGGTCCCTGGCGTTCGCAAGTCCAGCGGCGGCGCGTGAGACGAGGCGTTCGATGTCGTTTACAGACCGGAGGTGATCCCGAACATCCCCCCGCAGCACCTCATCCCCGGCCATCTCCTGGATACCATCCAGACGATCGTGGATCAAGGCAAGGTCGAGAAGCGGCTCCTCAATCCGGCGGCGCAGGAGCCGAGCGCCCATGGATGTCATCGTCGTGTCGAGGACGGAAAGAAGCGTCCGATTGCGGCTTCCATCTACCAGCGAGGACGTCAGCTCCAGATTGCGGCGAGCGACCGCATCCAGCGTCATGAACGATCGGGTTGAATAGGCGCTCAGGCCGGTGATATGCTTCAAGGCGCCGAGCTGCGTGTCGCGCAGGTACTCGAGGATCATCGCGGCGGCATTCAGCCCGGCGGTGAAATCCTCACAACCGAAACCCCGAAGGCTGTGCGTCTTGAAATGCTCCGTCAGGATCGTCCTTGGAGGTCGAAGGCGGGCCGGATCGCGCGGCGCGTAGGAGGTGACGGGCCCAGTGCTGATGGATCTCATTCGCTCGGTGAGTTCTTCATCATCTTCGGGCACCAGGATCTCGGCTGGCTCAAGCCGTAGAATCTCCTCGATGAGCTCGTCGTAGCAACGCTCCCCGGATACTTCGGTCGTCAGAAACTCGCCTGTGGTGACATCGACGACGCCGATGCCTGCGACCGGCTCGGCCACGACAGCCGCCACGAGATAGTTGTTCGCATCGGCGGCAAGGAGGGCATCATCGAACACGGTTCCGCTCGAAACCACGCGGGTAACGCGCCGTTTGACGAGGCCCTTAGCCGATTTCGGATCTTCCACTTGATCCATGACAGCCACGCGCCGCCCGAGCTTGAGCAGGCGCGCGATATAGCGTTCCGCGGCGTGATGCGGTACGCCGGCCATCTCGACCCGCCGTCCGCCGTCGTCGCGACCCGTGAGCGTGATATTCAGATCCGACGCGATGACCACGGCGTCCTCGCCATAGGCCTCATAGAAGTCTCCGACCCGCATCAGCAAGAGCACGCCGGGGTTCTCTGCCCGCGCGCCAAAATACTGCCTCATCAGAGGCGTCTGCGGGATGTAAGGTGCATCGACCGGCGTACTGGAAGCGTCCATCACGGCGGAAGGATACCCAGCCCCTCTATATGCGTCAACCGATACCGGCGCTCCTGTCCCTCGCGCCGTCGTCAGGGCCGCCGTTCGGTCTCCGGTGACGTCCGACCGTTCGGTCCGATCTGCCTCAGGCGGATTGAGGGCGCACCCATCGCATCACCGGGCGGTTCGGCTGCTCAACGTGAGGTATACTCTAATCCGCTCGAAGCCGGCGTTGCTGCATGGCCTGTTCCGTGCATTGTGTCGTCGCATCACTCACCGGTGTTCAGGTCCGACAGGGTCGTTCCGTAGCCACGGGACGTTGTCGTACCGTTACGTACGCCGGGAGGATAG
>JABWBA010000043.1 GCA_013360745.1 Chthonomonadales bacterium
GAGACGGTCGCGCTCCGGTACTTCAATGTCTATGGCCCCCGGCAGAGTCCATCTTCGGCCTACGCGGCCGTTATCCCAAAGTTCCTGGACGCAGCCAACGCCGGTGTCGCTGCAACGGTGTTCGGCGACGGCTCGCAGACCCGGGATTTCCTGTACGCGGCCGATATAGCGCAGGCCAACATCCTGGCGAGTCGGGCGGACAAAGCCGCCGGCCAGACGATCAATATCGCGTCCGGATCGCCCGTTTCGGTGCTCGAGCTGCATCAGCGGATCAGCAGGACGTGCGGCGTGGACATCCCGCCGATCTTTGCGGCGCAAAGGCCGGGCGATATCCATTCATCGGTGGCGGATACAGCGCTAGCGCGTACGGCGCTCCGTTTTGTGCCGCAGATCGACATGCACACGGGTCTAAAGCGGACGGATGCATGGTTCAAAGGGCGAGGCCAGTAGACAGACGAAGCCCAACCTGCTATGGTATGATATATAAAGCCATATTGGTCCCTGATCCTGCATCATAGGTTGATCCATGGAGTGTACGGCATGACACATTCCCATGCGCGCTACAGCCTACTGGTTATCGCACTCTTACTGGGCGTTACCGCCCTCGGCACAGCGCCCTGCTACGCTGAGCCGCTCATGCCGGTTCGCCTTGAGGTGGATGGACGTGCGGTATCCACAGGCACGCATACGGCGCTCTACGATGGAAGAGAGGTCTATGTGCCGTTGGCGAGCTCGGAGGCGTTCGGTATGGGTATGATCCCCAGACCCAGGCAGGATAGCGCCGATGTCCTGTTGCCCGATGGCGCCTCCCATGAGATCGCGTTAACCCGTCTTCACGGCGCCTTGATGTTCCCGCTAACGCCGATCGCACAATGGCTTAAGGGCGCGTTCACAGTACATGGCGATCTGTGTGTCGTGAATATCGCCAACAAGGCCCGATCCGATCATCCGCCGGCCACACCGCCGCAGGAACGTCAAAGTGAAAAGGCCAGGGGTGGCGCGGCGGCCGACGGAGCGGCGACGGAACCGATCATGAAGCCAGCCGAATCTGCTCGAACGAGCGGTGTCGACACTACGGTGTCTGCCGATCCGGTTCAGAAGGCTGACGGTCTGGATACTGGCGCTCGCGAGGTGCAGCTGCCTTCCGTTGATCGATCCGCCGGAGGTCCGATGGCGCTGCCGTCACGGGGATCGACGGGACCGCCGGGCAAGCGCAACTGGACGATCCTGCGTAATGTCCTGTGCGAGGCCATCGATCCATCCCAGACCAGGGTGCTGATTCTCGCAGACGGTCCGCTTCGGCCGCTGGTCACCATGCGGAAAGATGCTTCTCAGATCGCCATCGATCTCGCCGGTATACGGTTCGAGGATGAACAGAGAGAGTGGATCTTCAACAACCCGCTAGTGGCTGGAGTGCGCGCGGTACCGTTGCCGACGCCCGGTGCGACCCGTCTGCTCGTCACGCTCAAACGCCTTGTTACCTACCACGGCGCGTTACGGCCTCCGGATGGTTATGAGCTGGCCGTCCGACTCCCGAAGCTCACGGGGCGCCGAATCGAGGAGATGACCATCGTCATCGATCCCGGGCACGGCGGCGCATCCTCGACCGGGTGCTCTGCCATCCATGGCGGCAGCAGGATAGTAGAAAAGCGCCTCACATTGCAGATCGCCTCGAGGGTCCGGAAACAGCTTGCCGCTAAGGGGTTGAACGTGATCATGACCCGCACTACCGACAAGGACGTGGGGTTGAAAGACCGGCCTGCGCTCGCCAATAGAAATCTCGCGGATGTCTTCGTCAGCATCCATGTCGATGATGCGCCGGGTAATGCCCGTGCGTCCGGCACTACCGCGTACTATCATCGTTCGGACGAGAACAGTCGAGCGCTAGCGCACGCGATTGCCCGGGCCGTCTCGGCTGCGGGTAAGGTGCCCAATCGTGGTGCGCGGTCCGATCTCGAGCGGTTCAGGACGGGTATGGCCGTACTTCGCACCGCGGAGATGCCCGCGATCCTGCTGGAGGTAGCGTTCATCAGTAATCCGAGCGATCGCGCGAAGCTCGTCACGGAGGAGTTCCAGACCTCGGTAGCCGAAGCCGTAGCCGCGGGCGTGATCAACTTCGTAGAAGCTCGTCTCCCTCAGCCTGAACCGGTATCGGGCGCCGAGGAGTAGAGTGAGTCGAATATCAGCTGCTGGCTGCGTTGTCCTAATCGCGGCAGCCCTCGGAGCATGGTTGGTCTACGGCATGTTGCGACCCAGGCCCTCCGGCGCTCCCAATCCGCACAGGCGTTCCGATGTGCGAACCACCGTCTTGAAGGATGGTGCAAAGGTCGATTCCGACAGTGTCGATATCGTTGTATCGTTGCGCGCCGCGCTCAGTCGTGGCGGTGCAATACCGACGGATACGAAGATCATACGCCTTGAGGTGGATCAAACGGGCGGCTGTACGGTGGAACTCAGCCCCGAATTTATGGGCGTGAATGAGCATGGATCGACGGGTGAATCCGAGGCGATGAACGGCATGATAAACGCGCTGGAGCCGTTCGATAAGGTGCGGACCCTAACCGTAATGGTGAACGGCAAGGTGTTCGAAGGCGCTCATAGCGGGGATTGGGATCGCATTCCGATTCACGCCGAGTGAAGTCCGTCCAACGACCACTTCGACTGTACGGTCGGTGGATTGGCGTGTTCGATTCCGGCCTTGGCGGTCTCACAGTCCTGCGGCAGATCCGCAGGGCGCGGCCCGACCTGAACCTGCTCTGTATTGCGGACCAGGCTCACGTGCCCTATGGCGGGCGACCGCTCGCGGAGGTACGGGACTTTGCTCTCGGAATCGCTCGAGCTCTGGTCGACGCCGGATGTGAGGCGATTGTGATGGCCTGCAACATCTCATCGGCAACCGCCGCCACCGCCGCGTCTCGGGAGCTCCAGCCAGCGCGGGTGATCGGTATGATCGACGCCGCGATGCGGGAGGTCAGAGCGAACACAGGCGGGGTTCTGTATCGGCCGATCGGACTGCTTGCCACCGCCGGGACGGTCGCCAGCCGGGCGTACGACGACGCGGTACGTGGCGCATTCGCAGGAGGAACGGTTCGGGCGGTGGCGTGTCCGGCGTTGGTGCCGTTGATCGAAGATGGCTTGCGCGACACCGCGGAGATCGGAAGATGCGCCGAACGTTATCTGGAGCCGCTGGCGGCGATCGAAGCTGAACCCATCATCCTTGGATGCACGCATTATCCGCTCGTGATCGACTATCTTCAGCAGGCAGCCCATCATACCTACGGCCGGCCGGTTGCCTTTGTAGATCCAGCTCTCGGAGTTGTGGACGAACTGGGAGCCGTGTTCCAGCCGCAACCAGGTGTCTCAAGCGGTTCCTTGATCCTCGCGTCGACATTGGATACGGGCAGGTTTCAAGAACAGGCATCTCGCTGGCTGTCCGAACCGTGTGACACGGCGGTTGCGCGCTGGGAGGCCGGGACGCTCCACATCGGGAATACTGGTTAGCCTCAACGGCGCCGACGGTTTTCAACCGATGCGGTTGTTCCGGTCTGTCGGTGCGACGCCTTCACGGCGCAGAGTAAGGACAGGCAGCTCCGGTCTGCATCGCAGTCGTAAGGGCCATCCAGAGGTGCCCAGTCCACGTGAGACATAAAGCGCGACCGGCCCATGGTTGATACCGGCAAGCTCGGCGATATCGGCTTGTGAGTAGAAACCGGAGATAAGGCCAATCCGGTTGTGTGTATTATCGGAGATCCATCCGATGCCGGGAAGCAGGATCTGGCCTCCGTGCGTGTGTCCGGAGAGGACGAGGTCGACGCGACGTCCATCTAGCTCAAGAACGCCCTCTGGCGAATGGATGAGAACGAGCGTCCATAGTTTCGAATCTGCCTCGGAATACGCTGCGGCAACACGACTATGTCGCGAATGGGGGTCGTCAATACCGATGACCTGAATGCTCCGATGGGTTAGCTCGACGATCTCGCGTTGATTGGCCAGTACCCGCACACCATGGCCCTCAAGGACCGTGCGGACGTCGTTCGGATTGATGCGGGGCTTGTGTTCGGCGTTGCCGAAGACCGCTATGGCCGGGAGTATATCGCCCCCTACTTCTCCCAGCCATCGATCGAGCGCAGCGATACCCTTGCGGCCGTGAATCATATCGCCGGTAAGCAGATAGAGGTCCGCCCGGACGCTACGCAGGGCATCGGCCACCGCGCGACTATTGCGCAGATCCTCGGTGATATGCAGGTCGGAGACATGGCACAGGGTCATCCCATCAAGCTCAGCGGGCAGCGCTCCGGATACGATCTCTCTACGTACGATCTCAACGCGCTCGGGTTCGATGCGCTTCATGTGGCGTAATAGAACCCAAAGGCCCAACACCGTCAGGATGACAAGCAAAAGGTAGGCGGGGATCAACGCTAGCGAATACGGCGCGCGACCGCCGCAACGGATACGCCGTACGGGAGATCTGCGCGACGGAGGTAGGCGTTCTCCATATCCAGTACGCGAATCAGAACCTTGTTCAACCATCGCGGGACGGGTTGGATCGTCGCCTCCTCCGAGCCCGGTTTTTTGGATCGCCGGCGAACGAGCCAGACGATCGGGAAGAGCGCGGTCATAGCATAGGTGAGGCGTACCGTAGAGAGGCCGCCGCTTGCCAGTAGATCTCCAAAGGAACGACGCGTGTATCTGCGGTGGTGCATCAGCGCGAGATCGTGACCGCTCCAGAGGAACTGGTAGGCCGGAACGGTGGCTACCAGGTGACCACCCGGAGCCAGAACACGCGCAAACTCACGTACCGCGAGGAGGTCGTCCGCGATGTGTTCGAGCAGATCCAGGGCCACAACGGCATCGAATGAGGCATCGGCAAACGGCAGCGCAGTCGCATCCGCACAACAGAGTCCGGTCAACTGGCGTTGACGACCATAACCTATCGCAAGAGCGCTCAGGTCGGTCGAGACTACGGAGCCGAACCTCATCAGCTCCCGAGACATCGCACCGGTTCCGCAGCCGACATCCAGGATACGCAGATTGCGCGCTGGGAGGGAGTTCTCCAGTAGAACTGTCGCCAGGCGACGTCGGCCTACGAACCACCAGTAGACATCCTCCTCTCGGAACATACGGTCATATTCGACGGGCTTCACTGCCGATCCACCTCGATCACCGGGTCATCGTGGCGATCGAGCACACCGATCACGATCCGGGATGTCATAGTGACGGGTTCTGATCTTGATCAAGGTCCGTAGCATTCGAGGAGCATCGCGTGCGAGGCGCACCTTACTTCCTTCCTGATGCCGCCAGCGGATCGGGACCTCGGTAATCGCATAGCCCATCCGTCGCGCCAGGTAGAGCGCCTCTACGTCGAACGAGAAATCGTCGATGACGCAATGGGCAAACAGTCCCCGAGCCTGATCGGTGAACAGCTTGAATCCGCACTGGGTGTCGTGGATGCCCGGCACCGCCAGGATGCGTACAAACCGATTGAACAGCTTGCCGCCAAACTCACGAAGAGCGGATTGGCGTCGTTCCAGGTGGGCTCCAGGGATATCGCGAGAGCCGATAGCGATGTCGGCGCCTGCTGCACAGGCTTCAAGCAGCTTCTCGACTTCCTCAATAGGGGTGGCTAAGTCAGCATCGGAGAACAGGGTCAGGTTTCCAGACGCTCGGAGCATTCCATACCGTACCGCGTGCCCCTTCCCCCGGTTGGGAGTATAGGAATGCAGGGTCAGGCCCTGCTCGACAGACTTTTGACGCACGATGGCGGCGGTCTGATCAGTGCTCCCATCATCCACAACAAGTACCTCCGACCGGTAGGTCTGTTCGGATAGATATTCATGGACGCGATCAAGCGTGGCGCCGATCCGATCGGCTTCGTTATATGCCGGAACCACGACGGAGAGGTATACCTGCCCATCCATGTTGGCGGCGGATTGAGACGTTGTCTTGATATCCATACTGATAACCGGACCGG
This sequence comes from Chthonomonadales bacterium, assembly GCA_013360745.1. Taxonomy (GTDB): domain Bacteria; phylum Armatimonadota; class Chthonomonadetes; order Chthonomonadales; family CAJBBX01; genus JABWBA01. Next base: position 5,972 of record JABWBA010000043.1, read on the forward strand.
TCGGCGTTCAGATTATAGCAGTACGCATCGTGCGGGCTGTGATCGGTCGTCCGTGCGCCCTCTCCGGCCGGTAGGTATAATGGTCGTCGCGACACGATGGAAGGGCAGTTCCGCGAACAGGTGATGGTGGTTGGTCTCGGGAATCCGGGCCGGGAGTATGAACACACCCGGCATAACGCGGGCTATATGGCCGTGGACGAACTAGCAAGGCGCTGGGATATTCGGTTTACCGTAGGACGGTGCAGCGCACTCGTTGCACGCGGCTCCATCGACGACAACCCTGTAGTGCTCGCTAAACCGACAACCTATATGAATCGTTCCGGTGAGTCCGTTGGCTGTTTGGCCCGCTGGTACAGTATCCCGGTATCGCAGATCATCGTTATCGTCGATGACGCGGATCTGCCCTCAGGCGCCTTGCGATTGCGACATGGGGGCTCCAGCGGTGGCCATCGCGGGCTGCGGTCGATCGAGACCAACCTCGGGACTCGAGACTATGCGCGGGTGCGGATCGGTATTGGCCGCAGCGGGCTGGGCGATCTACGGAATCATGTGCTCGAGCGGTGTAAACCCGGCGAACTGCGCTCGATCCTCGATACCGTGTCGATCGCCGCTGATGCGGTTGAGGCTGCACTTGGACGGGGGTTTGAGGTGGCGATGAACCAATACAACACTCGTCGGAACGGAGAGAGTACGTTAGCGGAAGATATCGATCGATAGATCGGGGTGGCCGGATTCGAACCGGCGACCACTCGCTCCCAAAGCGAGTGCGCTACCGGGCTGCGCTACACCCCGACATCGACCATTATGGTATTGCTAGCGACGTTGTGTCAATGGATGCAGAGCGACGTAACCTGCTTCACGCAGGCGCTGCGCGCCTGGGAATCGAGCTCGGCCCAGATCAGCTAGAACAGTTCGCCAGATTTCACGCGCTTCTGTACGAGCGAAACAGGATCATGAATCTGACACGCGTATCAGAAGAGGACGCAGTCGGACGTCATTATCTGGAATCCCTCTCGATCGCCGCATTGGTCCATGGGAGCAAGATTCCGCGCATTCTTGACCTGGGCGCCGGCGGCGGTTTCCCGGGTGTGCCTCTATGTATTGCCTATCCCTGCTCCCGCATCACTCTCATCGACGCGACTGCCAAGAAGGTTCGATTCCTGCAAGAGGCGCTCCAGGTCGTCGGAATCCGCAACGCTGAAGCCGTCCACGCTCGTGCCGAATCACTCGCTCGTGATTCTGCGTATCGAGCGCGCTTCGACCTGGTGGTCGCACGCGCGGTGGCCCCGCTTGACCGCTTGATCCCATGGGTTATCCCATTTCTGCGCGACAGTGGCCGCTTCATCGCGTATCTTGCCGCCCTCGGCGCAGAGGAGGCTGAGCGATCGCCTGAGCGTTGGCTCAAGCTCGGCGCCCGGTTAACAGAGGTTCGGATGTGCAGTCCGTCGGACGGCGGCGTTCGTCGAGGTCTCGCAGTGTTCAGCCGAGCGGGGAAGCGCGATAACGGAATCCGTATCCGTGCGTAAAGACATCACTGCCGTACGTCGCAGAAAGATCCGCGCCGCGCGTCTCTCGATCTTGAGCAATACCGGCCTGACGGTTGCCAAGCTCGGTGTAGGCATATCATCCGGTTCGGTCAGTGTTCTGTCGGAAGCGGCCCACTCAGCGAATGACCTTGCTGCTGCGATCATCGCTTATCTAGCCGTGCGCGTCGCCGATCAACCCGCCGATGATGAGCATCCCTACGGCCATGGCAAGGCAGAGAGTTTTTCGGCTTTGTTTGAAGCCAGCCTGATCCTCCTCGCGGCCGCCTATATCGCATATGAAGCCATTACGAGGCTCTTTAACGATCCTCGACACATAGAGACAGGCTCGGGCATCGCCGTAATGGCCCTCTCGGTGGTTGTCAACATTGCCGTATCCCGGCACTTGTTCCAGGTCGCCGGCGAGACGGACTCTCTTGCGTTACGGGCAGACGCCGAGCATCTCCGGACCGATGTGCTTACGTCGGCTGGCGTTATCGTAGGTCTCGGATTGGTCTACCTGACGGGTTGGGGCGGATTCGATTCGATCGCCGCGGCAGCGGTAGCCGGTATGATATGTGCGGCTGCAATCCGACTGATCCGTGATGCAATCCAGGGCCTCATGGATGTGCGGCTCCCAGAGCCAGACCTTCAGAAAGTCGTGGGTGTCCTGGACGCGTCGCCGGAGGTACTTGCGTATCATAAGCTTAGATCGCGAAAATCCGGGTCCTATCGGCATATCGATGCGCATATACTTGTATCGGACCAACTCTCGTTCGTTGAAGCCCATGCCCTGACTGAAAGATTGGAGGACAGTATTCGTCAAGCTCTGCCTCGAACCGAGGTCATCCTCCATACCGAACCGTATGCCGTTGAAGTAAAGCACCAACACGATGAGCACGGTGGGCCAAAACCGCCAGCCAGTACGGTATCAGGCGTCCATTGAAGCGCTATGGTACGAAAGGAGTAAAGGATTGATAACGAGGGGCCCTCTGGCCTATGCGGGGTTCGCCGGACTGGCGTGCCTGCTTGCGGTACCCGCGCTTAGCGGGCAGACGAAGTCCGGCGCCAAAGCAGCAGCCGCCCGGGATGCGGTGGTCGCTACGGTCAATGGACAGAAGATCATGCGACTGGACATCGCTAACGAGGTGTTGGATGATCAGGCAGCGCGCCTGCGGGCCACCAATCCCCAGTTCCAGGACCGCGCAAGGCCGATCGCCGGATCGATTGGCGCTCTGGTGATGAAGCGGATGGCTTCGTCCGGCAACAAGCCCATCTCCATTACCCGGAGCGATATCATCGAGTGGCTCTTCACAGAAAAGCCTCCGGTGCTCAAAGATGCGGTACAGAATCGCATCCGAGAGGTCGCGATCATTCAGTACGCCAGAGCGCGCGGCGTTACCGTATCGAACGCATCAATCGAGAAGCAGGTGGCGGCAGCGATCAACAACGCCCGGACGCAGCTGCGACTCCAGGGCAAGTCGGATGCCATGGTCCTGAAGGAGCTCGGTTATCGACCGGGCACGATACGCCGCGGAGTGATCACCTCCCTCTATCTCGAAGGTGTGATGAAAAAGGAGCTTGAAGCGAAGATCGGACATCCGCTGGGCGCCGATGATTACCGCGAGGGACGCCACATCCTGATCCGGGTGAACGCTCAGCCGCCGATACCCGAAGCGGGCGGCGATACGCCTCCCAGCGCCCCAGATACAGAAGCCGCGTTTGCTGAGGCAAAGAAGAAGATCGACGCGATCGCTCAGGAGATCGCCAATAAAGTTAAGACATTCGAACAGGCCGCCAAAGACTCGAGCGACGATACGAGCAAGTTCCAGGAGGGCAGTCTCGGCGTGTTTATTCGCGGTCAGATGGTTCAGGAGTTCGAGGCGGTCGCGTTCGAACTTCCCGTGGGCGTGGTCAGTCAACCGGTCCGCTCGGCTTTCGGCTGGCACCTGATCCGCATCGATAAGCTCGGTAAGGACATCCCGGCAGCAGAGCGGGAAAAGACCTGGCAGTCCTACATGCGGAGCCATGTACAGGGGAAGGTAACCGAGATCATGAACGCCGCCAAGGTGGTCAACAAGGTCGGTCCCCCCGAGCAACCTTCGTTCCCTGCGATGCGCTGAGGGAGCGGAGCGGCGAACCGGTATACCCCTGCGAGCGTATTGCTCGCAGGGGTATACGATCACTCTCGGGCGACCATCTTCTTCAGTCGACCAGCGAGGTCGTGGGTTACCTCAGCGGTAACATGGATACCGTCGGGCTCGTAGCGGATTGAGATCACACGCCCTTGCTCATAGCATTGCGCAACCGATTCCGATCGGTCGTACGGTATGACGACGTCGATCGGCGCAAGAAGGCTCCTCAGGATATGGACCATGCGATCCGCCAGTGATTGCAGTCCTTCATTTGTCAGCGCGGAGAAATAGCAGGCGTCCGGTGTCGCGGCAACCGCGGCACGAAGCGCATACTGATCTCGCACGAGATCAGCCTTGTTGTAGGCGGTGAGGATGGGCTTACCGTGAACGCCCAGATCGTCGAGCGCCTGATGGACGGCGGCTTGCTGGAGATCACGCTGCGGATGCGAGGCATCGACGACATGGATCAGGAAGTCGGCCTGAAGCACCTCCTCCAGTGTCGCCCTGAACGCTGCGACAAGTTCATGGGGTAGGTTCCGAATGAAGCCGACGGTATCGGTGATGAGAACTGCCCAGCCGTCGGGCAGGACGACGCGGCGGGTGGTCGGATCCAGGGTCGCGAACAGGCGCGCATCGGCATAGACCGCAGCCCCGCTGAGCGTGTTCAACAGAGTCGACTTACCCGCGCTCGTATAGCCGACGAGAGCGGCAGATGGGAAGGGTAGTCTCTTCCTCATCACGCGCTGCTGCTGTCGCTGGCTCTGAACTTCGGCGAGCTCCTCCTGGAGGTCCGCGATTCGTTGGCGAACCTTGCGCCGATCCGTCTCGAGTTTGGTCTCGCCAGCCCCGCCGCGAACCCCGATGCCTCCTTGCTGTCGCTCGAACTTTGTGTAGAGGTTCATCAATCGGGGGAGAAGGTAGGTCAACTGCGCAAGCTCGACTTGCAGCTTACCTTCACGCGTACGGGCACGCTGGGCAAAGATGTCGAGGATGAGCTGCGTGCGGTCGATCACGCGGAGTTCGGTGATCTCCTGGAGATTCCGCTGCTGTACAGGAGAGAGCTCGGTGTCCACCACGATCAGATCGGCTGAGGTCGCTTTGACCAGACCGGTCAACTCCTCCGCCTTGCCCCGTCCGATATAGAACGCTGGATCGGGTTCGCGTCGGTGTTGATGGGCTTCGCAGACGATGCTGGCGCCAGCCGTGATCGAAAGGGATCTCAACTCTTCAAGCGCGTAGGGTTCCGCGCTATCGTCAGCCTCGACGCAGACGATACAGGCTTTCTCAACGGTTTCAATAGTGTGATGCAGCGGTGCAGGCATGGAGTATTGGGTATGGATGGCGGCGGGGTGGAGGTGCGCTCCGGAATCCTATGGATGGAAGCCCGCCGCTCCGATCCGATCCACAGCGTTCTGGATACGCTCGCCGTTCGCATCACCCGATACGGTGAGGGACATTCGGACGTAACCTTCTCCGGCGGCGCCGTAGCCGACACCGGGGATGACGAGTACACCGGCTTCCTCAAGAAGCCGTTTGGCGAATGAGACGCTCGTTTGCCCGGGTGGGACGGGCAGCCAGACGTAGAATGTCGCCTTCGGATATGGAAGGCGCCATCCGAGCGCGTTCAGACCCTCGATCAGGATATCGCGCCTTCGTCGGATAATGTCGAGCGTCGCATGATTATCGGCATATTCGGATGCATAGGCCGCTGCACGCGCTATCGCCGCGAACTGCTTGCTGTCGACGTTCGACTTAAGCTTGTTCAACGTGGCGATCGCAGCGGGATTGCCGACTGCCATGCCGATCCGCCATCCCGTCATATTGAACATCTTGCTGAAGGAGTGGAACTCGATCGCCACATCCATCGCGCCATCGACCTGGAGTACCGATGGAGCCCGAAACCCGTCGAACGTCACATCGATATATGCGGCATCATTGACGAGCAGAAGGTCGTGTTCGCGGCAAAATCGAACGGCGTCCCCGTAGAACTCCAACGACGCCGTCGCACCGGTGGGGTTGTTCGGATAGTTCAACCACAGGAGCTTGGCCCGTCTTGCCACGTCGGACGGTATCGCAGTAAGGTCCGGCAGAAAGCCTCGTTCCGCGCGGAGCGGCATCTCGTAAACGGACGCTCCTGCGAGGAGTGAGTTGACCCGATAGACCGTATAAGCTGGCGATGGGACTATCGTAAGATCGCCGGGATCGAGATAGGCCCAGGCGATATGGGCAAGCCCTTCCTTTGATCCGATCAGCTGAAGAATGTGCTGTGTAGGATTGAGTTCGACGCCGAAGCGTCGGCTGAACCAGCGACTGACCGCGCTGGTAAAGATCGGGTCGCCGTTGGGCGACTCATCGTAGCGATGGGTCTCGGGCTGGTGGGACGCCGACTGCAGGGCATCGATGATCGGGCTGGGTGTCGGTTGATCCGGATCGCCGATTCCGAGGTCGATGAGGTCTTTGCCGGCACGAATGGCGTCGGCCTTCAACCGCGCGATCTCGCCGAACAGGTAGGGTGGAATGGCATTCAGCCGATTAGCTGGTTGTATCACCGGGTATCCCTCAAGAGTCCGATCCATTCGGATGGTCGTGCTTCCCATGCGAGCGACGGACTGACCCTGACCTTCCGATTACCGGCAGCGGATTCTACCACAGGCGAGTGTATAATGGACGGGAGGGCCGCGGTATTGCGTTGGATTGAAGTCATTAGGGACGGATTCGATGCGGCGCTGTCCGCCGTCCAGCGATTGCCCATGGAGAGCGACCCGGCCGTTGCGGATCGGGTCGCGGCTATCATCGCCGACGTACGCAATCGGGGCGATGATGCCCTGCTAGACCTCGGGCGTCAGTACGATTCCGCGACGCTGAGTTCGCTGGAAATCCCCCGATCCGAGTGGCGCGCGGCGCATGAGGCTGTTCCCGAGGCGTTGCGTCTCGCGCTCGACCGGATGGCGGCTGCGATTCGTCGCTTCCATGAGCCGCAACGACGGACGGACTGGTCGATCTGCCATGACGGGCGTCGTATGGGGCAGTTGCGGCGGCCTCTAGAGCGAGTGGGCATCTACGTTCCAGGTGGGCAGGCCCTGTACCCGAGTACGGTACTGATGTGCGGCATTCCCGCAGCGGTAGCGGGCGTCTCGGAGATCATTCTGTGCACGCCGTCCATGTCCGACGGTTCTGTGCACGGGTCGATTCTGTACGCAGCCAATCTGATTGGAGCCCGTTCGGTATATCGAGTTGGCGGCGCCCAGGCCATTGCCGCTATGGCCCTGGGTACGGAGAGCGTTCCCCGCGTCGATAAGATCGTCGGACCGGGCAATGTGTACGTATGCGAGGCGAAAAGGCGGCTCTGGGGCGCCGTAGATATGGACATGGTAGCCGGACCGAGCGAGGTCTGCATCGTTGCGGATGGCGCAGCGGATGAGGGGTTTATTGCAGCGGACATGATCACCCAGGCGGAGCACGATGCGGATTGCGCCGCGCTTCTGATTACGCCGGACGGCGCGCTCGCTGAGAGAGTGAAGGGTTCGCTCGAAGCGCAGTTAGCGACCTTGCCCCGAGCCGCGACGGCACGGACAGCTCTCGACCGGCACGGCGCGATCGTGATCACCCGATCTCTCGACGAAGCGATGGTTCTGGCGAACGCCTGCGCGCCTGAGCATCTTTCGCTGATGGTGTCGGAACCGTACACGACACTCGGGCAGGTCCGCAACGCCGGCGCCGTCATGATGGGGCGCTGGACACCGCAGACCGCAGGCGATTACATCGCAGGGCCGAGCCACACGCTGCCGACAGGAGGATCCGCTCGCTTCTGGTCGCCGATCATGGTTGACAGCTTCATGAAAACGACGAACTATATGATGTTCGATGCGGCAGCGTTGCTCGAGGACGCCGATGTCATGCGAACCATGGCTCGCGCAGAAGGGTTGTCCGGACACGCATCGGCCGTTGATGTGCGGGTAAACACCGTCCGGTCGGACCGTTGCGCCGACACAGGAGGGCGTAAAGAACATGGCAGATAGGGCAATGGGCGTGGATCGTGAAGGTCGAGATCGTACCGCACGCGTCTCGCGGGCTACGAAGGAAACGCAGATCGAAGCGGAAGTAGCCCTCGATCGCGGCATCGCATGCGATGTCGCTACCGGCATCGGCTTTTTTGATCATATGCTGACCCAGGTGGCCTATCATGCCCGCATCAGCCTCCGTGTCGCCTGTTCTGGTGATCTGCACGTGGATGATCATCACACCGTCGAAGATGTGGGCATCACCATTGGAGCCGCGCTCCGTCAGGCGCTCGGAGAGTGTGCTGGGATTGTCCGCTACGGAAGCGCGATCGTCCCGATGGATGAGAGCCTCGTCCTCTGCGCGCTCGATATCAGCGGTCGGGGCCTCGCGTCGCTCGACTTGCCTATCGCTGCCGAGCGCGTAGGCGATCTCGGCTCGGAGACCGTCGCGGAGTTTTTTACGGCTCTTGCTCGATCGGCTCAGATCACGATCCATATCCGTCGCCTTGCGGGTGAGAACAGCCATCATCTCATCGAGGCCGCGTTCAAGAGTTTTGCCCGAGCCCTCCGGGAAGCCATTCGGATCGAGACACCGGGGGGTTCTGCACCGTCGACCAAGGGAATGCTGTAAGGTGCGGATTCTGGTCCTCGGGGGCACGATCTTTCTGGGGCGTCACATTGTTGAGGCCGCGCTGGCAAGACGCCACGAGATCACTCTGTTCCATAGAGGGCGACACGGGCTTGAGCTGTTTCCTTCGGTCTCGCGTATCCTTGGAGATCGAGCGGAGAGCCTGGACGCTCTGCGCAATCTGCGCTGGGATGTTATTGTCGATACATCGGGCTATGTGCCGCGTGTTGTCGATCTGAGCGCTGAAGGGCTCCGCGACTGCGCTGATCTCTACGTCTTCATCTCGTCCGTGTCGGTGTACGCGGATCAAGCGACTCCAGGCGCCAATGAGGACCGGGCCCTCGCCCCTCTGGGCGATGCCAGTGATGAGGCCGTTACCGAAGATAACTACGGGGCGCTCAAGGCGCTCTGTGAAGACAGGGTAGCCTCACGCTGGCCGGATCGTTGTCTCTTGATTCGCCCCGGCCTGATTGTTGGGCCTGATGACCCAACCGATCGCTTTACCTATTGGCCGGTGAGATACGCTGAGGGTGGAGAGGTTTTGGCTCCCGGCGAGCCCGAACGGCCGGTGCAGTTCATCGATGTGCGGGATCTGGCCGAATGGCTCGTCCGGTGTTGTGAGGATCGTACAACGGGCGTCTACAATGCCGTAGGACCCGCCCACGGTGTTTCGTTCGGTGAACTCGTGAGTGCATGCGAACAGTGTTCAAACGCGCGGACGGCGACAACCTGGGTGTCGGAGGGCTTTCTCCATGAGAACCATGTCGAACCCTGGAGGGACCTTCCACTCTGGCTACCCCGAGACTCCGAGTTCGCTGGTCTCGACGGTGTTGACGGTACGAAGGCTTGGCAGGCGGGGCTAACCACCCGCTCTGTCACGGCTACCGTCGGTGATACGATGGCCTGGGCCGGCGCTGGGCGGTGTGGATCGGCGCGACCTGTGGGGATGAGCAGAGAGCGCGAAGCCGAACTGCTGCGTCGATGGCATGATCAGCGCCACTCTGAAGTGCGTTGATCGCTGTTGTCGATTTCGGTGCAGGGAATCTGCACAGTGTGGTAAAGGCGATGCGGTACATTGGGGAGGCCGTACAGGTGACGCATGATCCTGATGTCATCACGATGGCCGACGGCCTCGTGCTGCCGGGCGTCGGCGCCTTTGGACCCTGTATGGAGGCGCTCTCGATACGCGGGCTGGCCGATCCAATACGCGTCTTTATCGAGTCAGGTCGGCCGTTTCTGGGCATCTGCATCGGCATGCAAATGCTCTTTACCGATAGCGACGAAGGAAGTTCAGCGCGAGGTCTGCGGATCCTAAATGGGACGGTTCGCCGCTTTAAGACTGCACGCGGATCGGATGGGATGGCGATGAAGGTGCCGCATATGGGTTGGAATACGATCGACATCAAGAAGGCTGATCCGTTATTTGCCGGATTGCCTGAGGCTCCGATGGTGTATTTCGTACATAGTTTCCATGTTATCCCCGAGGATCCGACGATCGTGGCTGCGACCACGGAATACGGCAGCCCGTTCTGCTCAGCCGTCGTTCACGACAACGTGCGAGCGACACAGTTCCATCCGGAGAAGAGCGGGGCGATTGGATTGGAAATGCTGCGAAACTTCTCGACGTTGGCTGCGTAAGACGATTATGCAAGTTATTCCCGCCATCGATCTGCGTCACGGCCGTTGTGTCCGCCTGCTTCAGGGGGATTATGATAAAGAGACGGTTTTTCCCGGCGATCCCGTCGAGTACGCGGAGCGCTGGGCTGCCGAGGGCGCGTCATGGCTTCATGTGGTCGATCTCGACGGAGCGCGCACAGGTCGGCCGAGTCCGATCAACATGACGATGCTGCGCCGAATCGTCGAAGCAGTGCCAATGAAGGTTGAGATGGGCGGCGGCGTCCGCAGTCTGGCCGCTGCTGAGGATATTCTTGCCCTCGGGGTGGAGCGCGTTGTCGTCGGTACGGCCATCGCGACGGATACCGAAGCGGCCTCGGTACTCTTCAGTACCCTTGGCGCACGGGTTGTTGCGGGAGTCGATGCCCGCGATGGGCTTGTCGCCGTTGAAGGCTGGCAGCGATCGGTTACCAGAACGGCCGACGATTTCGCCCGAAAGATGGCGGGTCTCGGTGCAAAGCGACTGATCTACACGGATATTGCCCGAGACGGAATGCTCTCGGGGCCCAACGGTGACGCATTGCGGAGGCTCGCCGCGGCGGTATCGATACCTGTGATCGCTTCGGGCGGGGTAGGCAGCATCGAAGACCTGCTTGCGCTCCGAGCATTAGAAATCGCTAATCTCGAAGGAGTCATCATCGGGCGCGCTCTGTATTCCGGCGACCTGACGGTGCGCTCCGCCCTGCACATCCTTCAAGATAGAGAGAGCTGAGGGTGCGCTGAGCCGATGATCGATACGGGAACACTCGCGGTCGCGCTCATCTTCGGGCTACCGGTCATCGCTGTGATTACCGCACACCAGCGTAAAGTGCTGGAGATGAAACTGAGCCTTCGCCAGACCTCGACCGAATCGGCGATCATCGAGGAGCTCCGCGCCGAGATATCCGAGCTGCGCGACACGGCTACCCGCTATGACCTGAGCTTCGACGCATCCTTACAGCGAATCGAAGAGCGCGTGGGCGCACTGGAGCGACGCATTGGATCCAGTGCGGAGCAGTCCATCGCTCAGCAAACGGATCGGGGATAGAGACTATGTCCGTGTTTAACGGGTTCACGTTCGTGATTCTGCTCATGGGCATCATCTTCTCAGTGCCCATCATCGCGATCATTACCGAACACCGACGAAAGCTCCTTGAGCTGAAGATGAAAGCCGGGTCGTCAGCGGAACTCGACTCCGGTATGCGAGGTCTGAGCAAGGAGATCGCCGATCTTCGAGAGACCGCAACGCAGTATGATATTAGCTTCGACGCCGCCCTCGAACGCCTGGAAGCGCGGGTTGTCGGCATGGAAAAGCGGATCGATCGGCTGGAGCGACTCTCCGGTCAGCAATCCGAGGCAGAGGTGAACGTCATGGGGGACATGCCGTAGTGAGCATATATGTCAACACGGGATCGAAGGTTCTTGTTCAGGGGATCACGGGTCGTGAGGGGTCGTACCATACGGCGGAGATGGTCCGCTATGGTACGAATATCGTTGCGGGCGTGGTGCCGGGGAAAGGCGGCCAGGTCGCCGATGGCAACGTGCCCGTCTTCGACCTCGTCTCCGATGCGGTCGAGGCGACCGGAGCCGATGTCTCGATCATCTTTGTTCCTGCGGCGTTCGCGACCGATGCCATCCTGGAGGCCGCGGATAGCGGCGTACGCCTGATCGTCGCGATCACCGATGGCATACCGTTACAGGACGCGATTCGACTTCGCCCGATCGTCCGGCGACGCGGGGCGATCCTCATCGGCCCGAACTGTCCGGGCGTAATCACTCCCGGGGAGTGCAAGGTCGGGATTATGCCTGGGGAGGCCTTTACACCTGGTCCTGTCGGCGTAGTCTCGCGATCGGGGACCCTCACCTACGAGATCGTCGATAGTCTGACCCGCGCGGGCCTTGGTCAGAGCACGTGCGTGGGAATCGGGGGAGATCCTGTGCCTGGTACTACGTTCGTCGAGGTTCTACGTCTGTTCGAAGATGACAACGCTACGAAGGCAGTGGTGATGGTGGGCGAGATCGGCGGGTCCGATGAGGAGGCGGCTGCGGAGTTCATCACGACGATGACGAAGCCCGTTATCGGGTTCATCGGCGGGCGCAGCGCACCGCCCGGCAAGCGGATGGGCCATGCAGGCGCCATCGTCAGCGGCAGTTCAGGCGGGGCGGAAGCGAAGGTCCACGCGCTAAGAGAAGTCGGCGCCGCGGTCGCGGATGCGACGGATGATATCCCGGCGCTCGTGGCCAGAGCCCTCAACGGATAGGAGTGTACGCATGTATTTGACCGACCGCAAAGTCGCCGTAATGGGCGCAGCCGGGGCCATCGGCAGCAATATCGTCCAGGACCTCCTCGCAACAGGCACAGCGCGACGTATCGCTATGTACGATCCGTTTGGGCCTGGGCTCGAAGGCGCCGCGCTGGAGATACTCCATTGCGCGTTTCCCAACGCCGAGATCTCGTGGACAACCGATCCGGCGGAGGCTTTGCGAGGGGCCGCGTATGTGATCTCTTCCGGCGGCGCTCCGCGCAAGGAGGGGATGACCCGAGAGGACCTTCTGCTCGGTAACTGCCAGATCGCCAGAGGACTGGGCGAAGCGATCCGAGAGCACGCACCGACGGCGGAATATGTGATCGTCATCTTCAATCCGGCCGACATCACCGGTCTTACAACCCTCGTCTACTCGGGTTTGCGGCCCGAATACGTTACGACGCTCGCCGCCCTGGATAGCACTCGACTGCGCGCTGAACTGGCAGCTGCCTTTGCGGTGATGCCGGATGAGGTGACCGGATGCGCGACCTACGGCGGCCACGGCGAGAAGATGGCCGTGTTCGCCGATGGAATCGGTGTGTCTGGTATTCCGCTCCGCGATCTTCTGCAAGGAGCTACGGTCAACGATCGCACGTTATCGCAGGCTGACTGGACGGCGCTTCAAGAGCGTGTGCGAAACGGCGGGAGTCAGATCATCAAGCTCAGGGGGCGCTCGTCGTATCAATCCCCGGCGCACCAGAGCGTTGCGATGCTCCGCGCACGGATCGAATGCGCCGACTATCCCTGGCCCTGCGGGGCGTATTTCGCCACCGGTGCGTACGCGAACGTGATGATGGCGGCCCCGGTATCGTTTGATGTCTTTGGTATGGCCGCGCGGGAACCCGTTGGGAACGCCATAGATATGGCCGCGCTTGCCGAGAGCTACCAGCACCTGGCAGCTCTCCGGAATGAGGTGATCCAGGCTGGGGTCCTGCCGCCAGTAGAGCGATGGCCCGAGTATAACCCCCATCTGTGAACTCCGGACTGATCCAGAGCCTACTCACTCCCGTCGTCGACCTGGTTCGTCAAGCGGGCTCCAACGCACTGGTGCGCTGGGGTGATGTTACGGCCGAGATCAAGCCCGATCAGTCGTTGGTGACGGAGGTCGATCGCTCCACCGAGGATTATCTGGCCTCGCGGCTCACCGAGCTTCTGCCCGGGTCGGGCTTTGCGGGTGAGGAGAGAGGTTTCCGGAGCCAGGGTACGAGCTACACATGGATCTGCGATCCCATCGATGGGACGACGAACTTCGTTGCTGGATTGCCCCATTGGTGCGTCTCCGTCGGGTTGGTCCACGAGGGCAACTCGGTTCTTGGGGTCATCTATGCACCGGCGCTGGACCGTCTATATACGGGCCTGATCGGGGATGGGGCCCAGTGCAATCATCAGCCGATTATCGGCCAATCCGCCACGGAAATGGGCCATGAGGATATCCTCTGCGTTTCCACAAGCGCGTTGAAGAACCTGGACTTCAGTCGGGCATCCTGCAGACTTCGCTGCCTCGGCAGCATCGCCCTCGAAACCTGCCTCGTAGCGGAAGGACGAGTGCTGGGCGCCATCGGACGTGGAGAAGGGATCGTGGACCTTGCCGGCGCCATCTGTATACTCAACGAAGCAGGCTGCGCGCTGACCACCCTCCATGGCAGCGCCATCAGTACCGCCAGCCTGTTGGATCAATGGCACACCCGTGAACCATTTATCACCGCGAACTTCCGAACTCGGGAAACGATCGTGTCGCTCTTCGCTCAGGCGACACCGCGGTCTGGGCCCGCTGCGAACGGCGACTGACCTCCGATGAGAGCCATCGTGGACAGCGGTATCTGCAGCTTCACTCGATCCTTGGCTGCTACCGCCGCTGACCGGAACGCTCGGACCCCAGAGAACCAGTGATCGAGGGTCGTTGCGCCTGAGCCGCTGTGACAGGCTCGGCCGAACTCCTCCAGCATCCGTTGGTAGGGCGGCTGGTCATCGACGTTGGTTCGATGACTGGTTTGGTGAGACGAACGTACCAGGGCTTCATCACCCTCAGGCGTTCGGAGCATAACGGTAAGTCGAATCGAACGATCGATCACGCCTTTCGCTGGTCCGTAGGCGTCGATAACACCGTTTCTGCCAGTCAGGATGTACTGCTCCAGGCGGGGCGAGCCCGTCGCCCTCGCGATATGGTGGATAGAAACCCCATGGAGATGCTGAACGATGATCGTCGCTAGATCGGACGCTCCGGATCCCCCCTGCGGCGGATCGATATCAGCGCTGACGGCGAAAGGGCTGCCGAGAAGATCCGCCGCCAGGGAGAGGGTTTGGATCGCATGTCGAGCGAGAACAGGCCACCAGGCCTTCGAGCCCGTGAGATGGGTAACCCAGGAGGGATGGAAGGTCCACTCGCATCGAATCTCCTGTAAGGCGCCGATCCGACCTGCGGCGATGCATGCCGCAGCTGCACGAAGTCCTGGCTCATAACGAAGCGGCATCGACGGCATCAGGATCAAGCTATGCTCCCGGGCGAGCTCAGCCGTCTGTTCCCAGCGCGCATCGGGATTTGTCGGCGCCTCCACGAAGGCGTGCTTGCCGCGCTTCAGTGCGGCAAGTACGTAATCCGGGGTACAGGCAGGTTCCGACAGGCACAGTACGGCTTCGATGTCCGGATCGGCTAAGAGGAGATCTGGATCCGAATAGGTGCGACATCTCCCCATTCGTCTCATCCAGGCGCGCGCCGACGCAGGCTCTTCATCGGCGATCGCTACTGTCTTCAGCGTCGATGCGGAGGCAGTCGCCTGGCTGTATGGAGCATAGTGTCGCGCTGAGCCTGCGATTCCGATTCGAAGAGGGACTCGATCAGCCTCTGATGTCATCATGTTGAAGCGTTCCGGTCCGTATTATGGCATGGTGTTCTCTGGACCGGCAGACATCAGATCGGGGAGGTAGACAGGACTTGAGCGTGAATCGGGTGAGCGCACCGGGCAGGGTGTGTCTTTTTGGCGAGCATCAGGATTATCTTGGCTTACCGGTGATTGCGGCCGCAGTGAGCCTGCGGATTTCGATCGAATGGCAGCCCTCCGATCGGACCTGCTTCATGCTTGATCTGCCCGACATCGGTCAGGCGGCAGCGTTCGAACCGAACGAGCCGCAGGTGTATGTCCATCAACGAGACTATCTTCGTTCGGCGATCAACGTTTTATTGCGAGAAGGGATGACGTGGAGCCGAGGGATCACGGCGACCATGCGGAGCGAGATTCCGATCAACGCCGGTGTGAGCAGCTCTTCAGCGATGGTGACGGCCTGGCTGCGCCTCCTGGGACTATGGGCGGATCAACCCGTCGATCTCACGGGCCTTGAGCTTGCCCGTCTCGCGCATCGGGCCGAGGTAATGGAGTTCGGTGAAGCAGGCGGCATGATGGATCACTTCTGTGCGGCCTTGGGCGGGGTGCTTTTTATCGATACTCGCCCCCCATTTTCCGCGAAAACCCTGGAAGCGAGCCTCTCAGGCCTCGTCCTCGGCAACTCCCGGGAGCCGAAAGCGACGGTTGAGACCCTGAAGAAGAGGCGCGCCGAAGTGCTTGAAGGAGTGCGCCAGATGACCGCTGTTGATGCTAACTTCGATCTCAAGACCACCCCATGGGAGGAAGCCGTTGATCTGCTGGGGAATGTCGATGCCTTACCCCGAAGGCGCGTGACGGCCAACCTGGTGAACCGCGGTCTCTGTGCCGATGCGCTCGATGCACTGACACGAGGCGCATCGGACCAGATCGGCAAGCTCCTGGATGCTCACCATGCGCAGCTAAGAGATGGACTCGATCTCTCGACGCCGAAGATAGAGCGGATGATCGAGGCAGCTCATGCTGCAGGGGCGCTCGGCGCCAAGATCAACGGTTCCGGCGGAGGAGGCTGTATGTTCGCGTATGCCCCAGGGCGTGAAGACGATGTCGCCGATGCAATACGCAGGGCAGGCGGTGACGCCTACATCGTGAGCGTGGACGACGGGGCAACGAAGGATGGTTAAATCCCGCGCTCGATCCAGCGTGAAGACCCAGGAGACGCGATCCCGACACTCAAGACCGTGATCCCAACCCGCCGACGGATGCCTGCCCATCGGGTACCATAAGGTCAGCGAATCCGCGTGAAGAGCGTACTCCATGCCGCGTACAAAGGATCGTAGCGCTATCGATGAATGATGAGCAGAACGAGGGTGTCGTGCCCGACGATATAGTAGACTCGAGTATACGAAATGTCGGGGAAACCGAACGAGTCGATGCGGCGTACGATGCGCAACAGATACAGGTCCTTGAGGGTCTTGAAGCCGTCCGTCGTCGGCCCGCCATGTATATTGGTGGCACGGACCTCAAGGGGATGCACCATCTTTTTGTTGAGGTGAGTGACAACGCCATTGATGAAGCGATGGCGGGCCATTGTGACCGGATCGTTGTGACCCTCCACCAGGATGAGAGCGTCAGCGTTCTCGATAACGGTAGAGGTTTTCCCGTCGATATCCACGAGCAGACCGGGCTGCCCGGCGTTGAGCTCGCGCTGACGCGCTTGCACGCTGGGGGTAAGTTCGATAGCGGTTCCTACAAGGTCTCCGGCGGGCTGCATGGCGTCGGCGTATCCTGCGTTAACGCCTGTGCCGAGTGGTTGCGGGTCGATGTATGGCGCGGCGGACGCCACTATCGCATCGGATTCCAGCGCGGCGAGACGACAGAACCGTTGGAGGATCTGGGAGAGGATCCCGATACGCCGACCGGCAGCCTCGTGTGCTGGAAGGCTGATCCGTTGATCTTCGGCGATCTGCGGTACGATCCGGAGCGCTTGACGCGCCGTATGCGGGAGCTCGCCTATCTGAACAGCGATGTGTCGCTTGTGTTTCGGAATGAGCGGGACGGCGGTGAGGAGCTCGTCTTTCATTACGATAAGGGGCTCGCCGCGTTCGTTGAGTACTTGAACGAGACCAAGGACACTCTGCACGAACCCATCTTCTTCGCTGGCGCACGAGAAAGCATCGTTGTTGAGGCCGCGCTGCAGTACAACGACGGATATCAAGAAGCTGTCCTGTGCTTCGCAAACATGATCAACACTCCCGACGGCGGTACGCATCTCTCGGGATTTCGCACCGCCCTCACTCGCGTGATCAATGCCTATGCACGGAAACAGGGATATCTGAAGGACAAGGATACCAACCTTACGGGAGACGATGTCCGGGAAGGTCTAGCGGCAGTGATCTCCGTCAAGCTGCCCAATCCGCAGTTCGAATCGCAGACCAAGGTCAAACTGGCCAATGCGGAAGTCGAGGGGATTGTGAACTCGCTGGTCGGCGACGCGCTCGGCGCCTACCTCGAAGAGCACCCGCAAGTGGGGCGTCGCGTTATCGAGAAGGCCCTGACCGCCCAGCGCGCCAGAGAAGCCGCAAGAAAGCACGCGGATCTAGTTAGGCGGCAGAGCGCCCTCGAGAGCAACGCGCTGCCGGGCAAGTTGGCGGACTGTACAGAGCGGGATCCTAGCAAGTGCGAGCTGTTTATCGTTGAGGGCGATTCGGCTGGCGGATCGGCGAAACAAGGGCGAGATCGACGGACTCAGGCTGTCCTGCCTCTGAGGGGCAAGATCATCAACGTCGGCAAGGCGCGCCTCGATAAGGTTCTCGACAATGCGGAGATACGCTCTCTGATAACGGCGCTCGGGACCGGTATCACCTTCGGATCAAGCGGCAACGGCGATGACAGCGACGGCCAGAACAGCAATGGCGAGAACGTTGAGCATTCCAGGAGCGGCGCGTACAATCTCGGCAAGCTACGCTACCACAAGATCATTCTGATGACCGATGCCGATGTCGACGGCGACCATATACGGACGCTTCTCTTGACGTTCTTCTGGCTGTATATGCGCCCGCTGATCGACGACGGTTATGTTTATGTCGCGCAGCCTCCTCTCTTTCGCATTAAAGAAGGCAAGGATAAACAGCATTACGCACAGTCGGAAATGGAGCGCGATGAGATCCTCAGGACCATGCGCAACCGAAAGGACGCGATCATCACACGCTTCAAA
The DNA here is from genome assembly GCA_013360745.1 of Chthonomonadales bacterium. GTDB lineage: Bacteria > Armatimonadota > Chthonomonadetes > Chthonomonadales > CAJBBX01 > JABWBA01. The sequence continues at coordinate 24,251 of JABWBA010000043.1, forward strand.
GGCCTGGGCGAGATGGATGCAGAGGACCTGTTCGATACAACGATGGACCCTGAGAGACGACGATTAGCGCAAGTTGACATCTCTGATGGGCTTGCGGCGCAGGAGATGTTCGATGTCCTGATGTCTCAGAAAGTCGAGCCTCGGCGCGACTTTATCGTGCGCCATGCTCGGGAGGTGTCGGACGTTGACTGGCACGGATAACGTTGACCCCGTGGCGTCCTATTGCGATCACCGATCCCGCGCTTGAGCTTGTCGCGACGAAGCTAGCGGAGGGCCGTCGGCTCGATCGGAACGACGGACTCGTCCTTGCGGCGACCCAGGATGTTGTCTCCGTAGGAGCGCTGGCTAACATTGTACGGGAGCGCCTCCACGGCCATCGCACCTACTATGTCCGCAACTGCCATATCAACTATACGAACGTATGTAATAAACACTGCCTCTTTTGTCAGTTTGCGCGCAACCCCAAGGATGGCGGCCCGGATCCGTATACGCTCAGCATCGCCGATGTAACCGCGGAGCTCGAGCGGAGGAGCAACGCTTCCACCCGAGAGGTGCATATCGTTGGCGGCGTGAATCCACGCCTTCCCTACAGTTACTATATCGAGTTACTCCGAGCCGTACGGCACATACGGCCTCAAGCGGTGATCAAGGCCTTCACCGCCGTCGAGTTGAAGCAAATCGCCGATCAGGCGGGGAAGTCCATCTCGGATGTGTTAAGGGATCTCCAGTCGTCCGGCCTCGGCGCGATCCCCGGTGGAGGCGCGGAAGTACTGAGCGACCGAATCCATCAGGCATTGTATCCGCGTAAACTGACTCCTTCCGAATGGCTCGCGGTTTCTAGGGATATCGCCGGCGCAGGACTGACACAATATGCGACCATGCTCTACGGGCATATTGAGACGATTGAGGAGCAGGTTGACCATCTGTTGAAGATACGAGCGCTGCAGGACGAAACCGGTCACTTCGTCGCATTCACCCCTCTGGCGTTCCATCCAGAAGGCACCTATATGGAAGATATCGCCCCTCCAACGGGACGACAGGATTTGCACATCATCGCCCTGTCGAGACTATTGCTCGATAACATCCCTCATATCAAGACCTTCTGGATCATGAACACCCCTTCGGTATCGCAGATCGCTCTCTCGTATGGCGCTGACGATCTCGATGGCACGGTGGAGGAGTATCAGATCACCTACGAAGAGGGGCGTTTCGGTGATCGGCGCCAGTATCTGGCTGCCGAGGACATGCAGCATATAATCCGTGAAGCCGGCCGTGAACCCATAGAACGAGACGGTTTATACCAACCGGTGGCGGCCTGATGGATGCGGGCGCTGTGGTGCAGAAAGCCCTCGACGGGGTCCGTCTTACCGCCGATGATCTCCTGGTATTGTGGAGCTGTAACGATCTCACGCTCCTTGCTCAGGGTGGCGATGCGATTCGGCGCCGAAAAAACCCGGACCGCCGAGTTACGTATATCATCGGCCGCAATATCAACTATACCAATGTCTGCTGGGTACGGTGTTCGTTCTGCGCGTTCTACCGTGTCCCGGGGAGCCATGATGGCTACGTACTATCGACAGAAGAGATCCTGCGCAAGATCCAGGAGATGGTCGACCTCGAAGGGATAGAGGTGCTGTTGCAGGGTGGGTTGAATCCCCGGCTGCGGATCGAGTGGTTCGAAGAGCTCTTTCGATCGGTCAAGGATGTCTTCGGTACACGCGGCGTGCTCCTCCATGCGCTTTCGCCTGCGGAGGTGCGTTACCTCGCGAGGATCAGCCGAATCTCACTCGAAGAGTGTTTGGTGCGACTGAGGGAAGCGGGCATGGATAGCATGCCCGGTGGCGGTGCCGAGATCCTGACGGATCGAGTACGCAATGCGATATCTCCCCTAAAGGACACGGCTTCGGAATGGCTCGATTGTATGCGGACGGCCCATGCTGTCGGTATGCCCACGACCGTTACGATGATGTATGGCTCGGTGGATACCGTCGAGGACCGGGTCGAGCATCTAGTCCGTGTCCGGTCGCTTCAAGATGAAACAGGGGGATTTACGGCGTTTATTCCATGGTCCTATCAGCCCGACGGCACGGAGCTTGGCGGGCATAGGGCCGGCGCTCACGAATACCTGAAGACGGTTGCCATCAGTCGAATGGCCCTCGATAACATACCGCATGTACAGGCGTCCTGGGTTACTCAGGGGCCACGGATTGCCCAGATCTCTCTGGATTATGGCTGCGACGACTTCGGCTCGACGATGATGGAGGAGAACGTGGTCTCCGCAGCAGGCTGCACGTTCGCACTTTCCGTCGAGGAGATCGAGCGGGTCATTCGCGCTGCTGGCTACGAGCCGCGGCGTCGCACAACACAGTATCATCTGATTGAGCGAACGGAGGTGGGCGGATCATGTTAACGATGACTCGCGATGGTTGGGCGCTAACGTACTGTGCAGGTCAACGGCTCTTGCGGAACGTTGGGCGAAGCCTGTGGATCACGGCGACCGCCCTGGCGCTGGTCGGTCTCTCGACGGGAGCGCAGGCGCAGACCTCTTACTATGGTCTCTATATGGAGGGCAGCAAGATCGGTTCCGTGGAGCTCAAGGTCGAACCCTTCCATCAGGGCGATGACATCCGCTATCGATTATCCACCGAGTCGGCGATCGCCATAGAAATGATGGGTACGAAGGTGGAACAGCGGACTACAGTCGTAAGCCTGTGTGATTCAACGATGAGTCCTCTGACTCAGGAATATTCCATCGTCTCCGGGCAAAGCGCCCTCAAGCTGAACGTGAAGTACAGGTCGTCGTTCGCCGATGTCGTCATAACGTCGGGTGAAACAAAATCGACGAAGCGGCTAACAGTGCCCAGGGGCGCCCGTATCGCTGCGGATTCGAGCCTGCTGAACCTTGGCGAGCGCCCGAAGGTCGGTTCCAGGGCTACCGTCTATTACCTGAATCCCCTGACGATCAGCATTGATAAAGCAGTCGTGACGGTTGAGGCGCTTGAGACCTTATTGTATGCGGGCAAGGAGACCCGCGCCTATCGCAGCTTGAGCCGGACTCCGATGGGTGATGTGCGTGCATGGGAGACCGAAGGCGGTGAGCTGCTCTGGGCGGACATGCCTTTCGGTATGTCCATGTATCGGCTGGATCGCGAAGCCGCAGCGGATCCAAAGACGCCTTTGCCGGCGATTGTCCGCTCGAACCAGCCGGCACACCCAAAGGCCGAATACAGCCCGCCAGCGGACTTCGCCATCAGCACTGCCGCGAAGGTTGATCGACCGATCCCAAACGCCCGCAGACTGCGGCGCGCTGTTATTGAGATCGGCGGTCTACCGGCATCCTACAGGGCCATCTCGGATGTCCGCCAGCGGGTTACGCTGGCGCCTGGGAGCCCGCAAGCGCGTGTATTCGAGGTGACATCCCGGTCCGGATCGAAGGATGTGCGGCTCCCAGTGCGTGATCGCTCACTTCGGCAATACCTGGGAACAGCGCCGTTGGTGGACCCGGACAGCAGCGATGTACGCGGTGTCGCTCGCAGCTTGACCGATCGAACGAGCGCTCGACGCACCGCGAGTCGGATCCGAGCCTGGGTGTTCAAGAATATGACACCCGATTACAGCATCGGGGTACCCCGTTCATCATCGGACGTGCTCAGGCGAAAGCGGGGTGTCTGCCGGGATTACGCGGTGCTGTTTGCCGCCCTCGCGCGGGCGGCCGGCATCCCGACCAGGTTATGCGGCGGTATTGTCTATGCAGATACATCTACGGGCGGCAAGGCGGGTATGTTCTTCTACCATGCTTGGGTTGAGTGCTGGCTTGGTGAATGGGTCGCCTTCGATGCGACTGTACCATCCGACTTCGTAGATGCGACCCATATTAAGCTGTCTCAGGGCAACCCGGACGACATGATGGGGGTTACCAATCTCATAGGCCGGATACGTGTCCGAGTCAGAGAACCCTAGCAGGGCTGAGAGTAGAGGACGCTGCCTCATAGTCGAACCCTGCCGTTTTGACCCTGGGGTTATCCGACGGGCAACGACGGAGAGGCGTATCACCGTATCCCAAGTAACATCCTGGATTCGTCATCAACATCTACTATCCTGCGAAAGGAGGTGAACCGAACTATGTCTTTGCGCAACTTCCGTCAGACTTTTGCCATCTTGTTTACCCTTATCACGACGGCCGTTGCATTCACGGTTAGCCGATCGGTCAACTGGCGCAGCGTCGGCGAGCTGCCGTCGTTGGCGGATCTGGAAAAGAATCTGCCTGGTTACCGTTTATTCGTAATCGCGGCGACGACAGTACTCGGTATGCTGCTCGGGGCCATCATCGGGCCAAAACTGGCTGCCCGCCTGGTCTCAGCCGGCAACGCACTCGATCGGATGTCGGCGCGCGACAAGCTCGCCGTAGTGATGGGAATCGTAATCGGTCTCCTGATCACCACGCCATTCCTGATCCTTCTGTCGAGATCGCCTGCCGTAGGCCTCCCCATCAGCGCTCTTCTGTGTGTCGCCTTCGTCTACCTTGGAATACGGGCCGCGATGGGCATGCGGGACGAGTTTCTGTTTGTTCCCAAACCCGGGGCATCGCGCGGGACGGACGGTAGCGAGGTGGAGCACGATCGGTGCAAAATCCTCGATACCAACGTGGTGATCGATGGTCGAATAGCAGATATCTGCAAAGCGGGGTTCATCGAGGG
>JABWBA010000105.1 GCA_013360745.1 Chthonomonadales bacterium
CTCGCGGCATTGAGCGTTCGAGATCTGCCGGGTGTCGAACTACGAACGATCCGGGAGATGAACGAGCTGGCAGCGGCCGGCGAGCAGAAGCCGCTGACCGACGCTGAGATCACCGCTATCTGGCCGGAGATCGAGCGCAACGTCCGTTCCATGGCGAACTGGGTTATCCTGCCGAGGGACATCCATCTGGACGGCATTGTCCAGCTCACGTACGATCGGCTTCACACGCTGCGGCGGGTCGTTCTCGCCTGAGGAGTTCGCGCCTTCAGTTCACGGGGCAGGGCAGCGGTTCGCCTCTAAGTCCTGCGACGAGATTCTCGGCGGCGATCACCGCCATACGCGTTCGCGTGGCGATGGAAGCCGAGCCGATATGCGGCAGGAGCACGACGTTGTCGAGCTGCGTTAACGGGTCGTTGGCCGATAACGGTTCATGTTCGAAGACATCCAGTCCGGCAGCCGCGATCGTCCCCTCGACCAGCGCTTTGTATAGCGCGCGCTGATCCACCACCGGTCCCCGCGAGGTGTTGACGAGGACCGCGGTCGGCTTCATCAGCGCCAGCTCCCGCTCGCCGATCAGATGGGTGGTTGCGGGTAACAACGGCGTGTGCAGGGTCACGAAGTCGCTGTTCTCCAGCAGCGCGTCCATGGTGACCAGCCTTGCCCCGAAGTCCCGTTCCGCCTGGGCATTGGGCTGGGCATCCGCATACAGCACCTGCATCTGGAAGCCCGATGCCCGACGAGCGACCTCGTAGCCGATGCGGCCCATCCCAATGATCCCGAGGACGGCATGATGGACGTCGCGTCCGGCCAGGAACAGCGGGGACCATGTGTGCCATCCGCCGTTCCGGACGACGCGATCACCTTCGGGAAGACGACGGGCTGCGGCGAGCAGCAGCGCAAAGGCCAGGTCCGCCGTAGTTTCGGTTAGCACGCCCGGCGTGTTCCCGACTTTGATCCCTCGGGCGGTGCAGGCCGCAACGTCGATGTTATCGTAGCCGACAGCGAGCTGGCTGACGACGCGCAGCTTCGGCGCTTGATCGAGAAGCCAACCGTCGATCGCGTCCGTCAACAGGCAAAGGAGACCGTCGACGTCCCGCACCCTTTCGGCTAACTGCTCTCGTGTCGGCGGCAGTTCGCCGGGCCAGACCTCGATCTCGGCCGCGGTCTGTGCGATCGTCAGGCCCTCTTCGGGGATCTCGCGTGTGATATATACTTTCATGGTGAACCACCTTGCTCATGGATCGGTTGCTGTAAACCGCTTGTTGGATTACTGACTGCAGCGAATAACCTCAACGCCATCGTCGCCGAACGTACGTGAGAGCTGATCGCATAGCCGTTCGAGGCCTGGACCTACGGAAGCTGCGAAGCCGATCTCGATGAGGACGATCGCTCCCGAACCTGCGATCAACAGATCCTCCGGCGACGCGACCCCGACGATGAAGGCGCCAGCGCCGCTTCGAGCCGCTTCTCGAGTCAGCCCATCGCTCATCCCGCTCGTGACGGCAAGGCGCGAGATCGGCGAGGACGGTTGATGGGAGCAGCGGATTGAGACCCCGGGGAGCGCGTCTTGAATCTGGGACAGAATCGTGTCGATATGGACGGGCAGCGGTAGGTCCCCAACTCTCCCTCTACCATAGGGCGCTCCGGGATTCCGGAGCGCGATCACATCATACGCGACCTCTTCATAGGGATGGGCGTCCAGGATGGCTGCCAGCGCGCCCTGGAGCTCCCGTTGCGGCACGATCATCTCGAGCCGCACCTCATTGACCCGTTCCAGCGTGCCGACTGTGCCAATCGTTGGCGTCGCACCGTCCTCCGGCAGGAATGTGCCGGTACCGGGAGACTGGAAGGAGCAGTGGCTATAGTTGCCGATGTAGCCTGCACCGGCTTCCGAGGCCGCGAACAGCAGCGAGTCGGCGGCCTCTGGCGGGACATAGACCCCTATCTTGAAGAGGGATTCGCAGGCGGTCTGGCGCAAGGCGCTCGTACCCGCGAGGCCCAGGCGCGCGGCAAGGGCGTCGTCCAATCCGCCGGGTGCGGCGGCGATGCTGCTTGGCAGAACCAGCAGGCCTACGCGCTTCTCAATCAATCGAACGATCCGCTCACCGACGGGATCGTCGCTTCGGATCGCGGTCAAGGGATGGGTGATCAGCGGAGCCGCCGTGATGAGGAGCGCGTCGGATCTGGTTTCCGCGATACCGATCGCGTTCGCGGATACCATGGGCGCAACGATGGCAGCGGTGACCGGAGCAGCGGGGTCGCCGATCTGGATGCCGAAGGGAGTCTCGGGAGAGGACAACTCGGATGGAGAGAGATACTCCATGAACCCTGCGATGGAGGCGATCGAAGGCGTACGACGCGATCGAACCCGCAGCGACGACATCGATCCGTTGTCCGAGGCGTCCGTCGGCATTGCGAAGCCCCCTCTCCCGCGCACTGCAGTTCGGCGTCCGATCCAATATCCGTCTGCCGATTGGCCAACTCAGTATATCAAGTTACGTCCGTAACGTCAACGCATTGAGGCTTATTGGGTTCGATCCGACCGATGCTGTCACAGCCAGCCGTGGTCTGACGTATAATCGTAGTATCAGTCGGACGGCGGTCTAGCAGACCGCCAGAATGAGGACCCTATGGATGTACGGTATCCCGGCATGCGCCTCCGCGTGCTGGCTTTGCTCGTCAGTTTCCTTGCGATAGCAGGCAGCGGCTGCCGAAAGGCCGAGCCGGCGCGGGAGGCAAAGCCGCAACCACCGCCACCGCCGCCCAGACCAACCTCGGTCAGCGATGCGATACTCAATGAGTTCGTACCCAACGAGGCCGGTGCGGTCATGGTCATCATGTACCATCGCATCGAAGCGAATCGTCCGAATAATGAGATGAACCGGACACCGGACCAGTTTCGGAAGGACCTCAAGGATCTGTACGACCGGGGTTTTCTGCCGGTCACCCTCCGCGAATACGCCGAGAATCGGATCGATCTGCCTGCAGGCAAGTCACCCGTGGTGCTGACCTTTGATGACGCATATCGGAGCCAGTTCGCGTATCTGGACCCTGCCGGATCCGAGATCGATCCCGATTGCGCCGTCGGGATTATGGAGGCGTTCAGTCGTGATCATCCCGACTTCAAGCCCAAGGGCACGTTCTTCGTGCTGCAGGGTGGGTCCAATCCGCCCGCCTTCGGCCAGCTTGGCCTCGTGGGGCAGAAGTTTGCGCATCTTGTTGCGATCGGTTCGGAAATCGGGTGCCACACCTTGAGCCATGCGAACTTCCGCCGCCTCTCGGCGCAGGGGGTTGCGAAGGAGATCGCAGGAGGGATCAAGGCGATCCAGGCGGAGCTGCCAGACGCGCAGGTTACGTCCCTCGCGATTCCGTACGGCAACATACCGCGAGATCCAGCGGCCCGGAAGGCGTGTGTGGACGGGACGGCCGACGGTTTTACCTATCATATGAGCGCCGTGGCCCTGGCGGCCTGGCGGCCGACGATGGCGACGATCGGCAAAGTAGGGAAGGTCGGCCCCTTCGCTGGCCAGTTTGCATCGGGAGATCCCGCTGCGATCGAACGTGTTCTGCCCGATCCGCGACAGGCGACCAAAGCCGGCACACTGGAGTACTATCTCAAGTATTTCGACCAGAATCCGGGATTGCGCTACGTCTCCGATGGCCTCGATACGGTTATTGCCGTTCCGCAATCCATGGCGTCTCTGGTGGATGAAGCTAAGGTCAAGGCTCTGGACCGAAAACTGCAGATCTATACTCCCGCGCCCGTCACGCCGGCGTCCGAGCCGCGAAAGAGCGCGACCGGCGGCAGCGGCTAGCCGGGGATATTCGATGGCTTCCACCCTGTCTGCGGTCTGGGAGGACCTTGCGGATCTGTCGGTCTGCAACGGGTGCGATGGTTGCGGGCTCCGCTGCACCACGGACGTCCCGATGACCCGGGCGGAATGGAGCCGGATCCGCGGTTATGTCGATCAAAATCCGGGGGTTCGATCGAGCCGGCCGCGGTCGATCGACGTCGGCGACGAGATCGAGGTTTCCGTCTGCGAGTTTCGCGACACGACGGCCGGGCGATGTCGGATCTATCCGGTCCGCCCGCTGGTCTGCCGCATGATGGGCCATGTGCCATGGATGCCATGTCCGATCGATCGTGTTCGGGTGATCCCGGCTACGGCGACCGCGAAGGCGATGCTCGAGGCGTATTGCGGGGAGCCCAGACGAACCTATGCGGAATGGGATGCATTGGATGCCAGGAGGAGATGAATGATGCGTCGATCGGCCTTAGTGTTCAGCCTCGGCTTGCTCGCGGCGCTCAGCGGCTGCGGCGCGCCCGATTTCTCCAGCGGCCTGCGGGGTGGGGGATTGGATAGCGGTCTCGGAGGCGGCTATGGAACCCCTGGCGGTCTCGCGACCGGCGGCGCCGGGAGATCCGGAACCGGCGATACGAGAGGGACCTATCCCCGGGTTGACGTCAGCATGGAGCTCGCCGGCATCGATGGGAACCCGTTCGACTACCAGCAGAACGACATCAAGGTGCACATTCAGACGCCGACAGGAGCCAGCGTTGCCATTCCGGCGTTCTACGATGGCGGGCAAACGTGGCGAGTCCGCTATACACCGACGCAGCCCGGCCGGTTCTCGATTCGGAGCGTGACACGCAACGGCAAGGACCTCCAGCCGTCCAACCTCGAACCCCGGGACTTCACCGTATCCGGCACGCCGTCGTCCGGGTTTGTTCGCACCGACGAGCGCCGAGGCCGATTCGTCTGTGATGACGGTTCGCTGTACTATCCGGTCGGCATGAACGCCGCGTGGGGCGAGGTTGCGTCCATTCTCGGCAAACTCGGCGGCGCGGGAGGGAACTGGGCCCGAGTGTGGATGTGCCATTGGGGCGGCTCCAACCTCGATTGGGTGATGAACAAGAAGGTGAATCCCGGTGAACTGGATCTGGAGGTCGCACGGTGGTGGGACAGGACGATCGAGGCGGCGGAACACGCCGGAGTCCGCATCCAGGTGGTGCTTCAGCATCACGGCCAGTACTCAACCCGCGTCAATCCGAACTGGGCCGAGAACCCATGGAACAAGGCGAACGGCGGCTACCTCTCCACGCCCGGGGAGTTCTTCTCCGATAGCCGCGCAATCGCCCTCACACGAGCCAAATACCGCTATATCCTCGCGCGTTGGGGCTATTCCCCGAGCATCATGGCCTGGGAACTCTTCAATGAGGTGGAATGGACGGACGCGGTGGCCAATAAGCACACCGATGAGGTGGTCGCCTGGCATCGCGGGATGGCGAAGTTCCTTCGCGATCAGGATCCGTACCGGCATCTGATTACCACGAGCTCGATGCTCGAACCGGCGGAGCTATGGGCCGATATGGACTATATCCAGCCCCACGCGTATCCAGGCGATGCGCTCGCGGTCACGAACGCGTTTGACCATGCGAAACGCACAAAACCGGTGTTCTACGGGGAGATCGGGCCGGGCGGCTTGAAGGACGATGGGACATTCCTGCACAAAGCGCTCTGGTCCAGCGTCGTGAGCATGACGCCGGGTGCGGCGCAGTACTGGTCGTGGGATCAGGTGGATCAGCAGGGCTGGTACGATCGTTTCCGCCCGGTCGCTGATTTCGTAGCCCAATCCGGAGCCGGGGCCTATACCGACCTGATGCCAGCGTCGGTCCAGGTGCAGACCAGCGTGCGCGGACCCCTTGCGCTTCGACCCGGTGGCGGCTGGGCGAGCGTGAAGCAGACCGAGTACGTCGTGCGACCCGACGGCGCCGTCGAATCCGTTGGCGGGGATAGGACCTCCGGAACAGGTGCGATCCCATCCTATCTTCAGGGACAGGCCCACAAGGACATGTTCTCGCGGTTGACCCTGCGTGTGGACTTTCCCGAGGCCGGGTCGGTCGGGGTGTCGATCAATCAGGTGGCACGGAGTGGCGGGCGTGTGACGATTCACGTAGATGGTGCGCGGGCTGCCGAGAAGACCTATCCGAGCGCGGATAAGGATCGGGATGTGAACGATGTCGTTTCGGCCAAAGTGGGAGCGGGCGCCCACACGATCCAGATCGAAAACGACGGCCCCGATTGGCTGGTGATGAGCGCGATCACCCTCGATCCCTATGCGCCGGCTCTGGGCGTTCTCGGCAAAGTGAACAACCGGTACGCCCTACTCTGGGTCTATAACCGCCTGACATCCTCGACCAGCGGAGTTCTAACGCTGCGCGGTATGAAGAGCGGAAGCTACGAGGCTGTCTGGTACGATACGACCACCGGCAAGGTCGCCCACCGTGAGCCCGTGAGCGTTAAGGACAAAGGCAATCTGACACTGAAGAGTCCTGTCGTGATCCGAGACAC
>JABWBA010000044.1 GCA_013360745.1 Chthonomonadales bacterium
GATTCCAGCGCCGTCGCGAGCTCGTCAGCCGACTTGCGGCGCGGCGTCGCCACACCCTGTGCGCTCGCCGGGTCGGACGGCAGGTAGCCGGTGGGATTCCTGCCGCCGGCGAATGGGATCCCATCCCAGAAGGCATGGTGGAGGATCCGGCTCGGATGGCCAAGAAACACCTGCGCCCACTGGACGCCTGCGTCCCGATTGGCCAGGAGGCTCGCGGCAAGCCGAGCCCGATTGGCTTCGGAGGCTGCTACGTCCTCATACTGGGAATCGCCCGCATGCAAGCCGTCCGGATAGGCGAACACGCCTTCAAAAGTATGGATGTCGCCTGCCGGCGCCCGCGTGTGCGCATAGACCACCGAGGCTCCGCCCAGCCGAGCCATGGCCCCGTTAATCTGAGGTCCCCATGTGTTGCCGGGTCCTCCCCAGCACGAAGGACGACGCCCCCAGACGTGCTCGATCGCCGCGAAGGCCGGGGTCTCCTGCCGAAGGGCTGTTTCCACACCATCTGCCCAGCCTTTATCCCACAGATATTCGACGATCGTCGGATGGAAGCTGTGATAATCGGTATGGCTGCCGAGATCATGCTGACCGAGAGCCTCGAGAACATCGCGACGATCCCGCTGCACCCACTGCCGCACCCGCTCGCCGACCACGCAGAACGTCGCCTGGATCCCCTCATCCGTTAGAAGCCGGGCGCACTCCGCAGCGATATCATCCGCCTCGGGCGAGATGATATCCTCGACATCGAGAAGAAAGCTTACATACATGATATTCCCCCGGCGGTGCAGATGCGCCGCCGTATGTCAATCGAGCAGTTCGCCCGGCCGGAACCAGAGGTCGAGCTCCGCGCGGGCCGTCTCAGGTCCATCGGAACCATGGACCAGATTGGCCTGGATATCCGTCGTATAATCGCCCCGGATCGTTCCCGGAGCCGCCTGCTCGGGCTTGAGCGCCCCCATCATCTGCCGAACCAGCGTGATGGCCTGAGGCCCTTCGATCGCCAGCGCCACTACCGCCCCGCCGGTGATGAACTCGACCAGCTCGCCGAAGAACGGCTTATCCCGGTGTACGGCGTAGTGGCGCTCCGCCAGACTTCGGTCCGGACGGAGCAGCTTCAACCCAACGATCCGAAGCCCGCGTCGCTCGAACCTACCGATGATCTCGCCGATGAGCCGCCGGTCGATCCCGTCCGGCTTCACCATGACAAACGTTCGTTCCACAACTCCTCCTGAAAGGCCGGGGACCCAACGACCCATCCCAGGCGCGGACATCGGCGCGATTATACCTGCCTTGACGGGCGCTGCCGGCAGGATAACGCAGCAACCCATCGAGCGCCGATACAACGTCATCGGTCCATGCCGACGATGGTCGTTCGTTTTCATCAGCGCGCCGGCCGAACTCATCAGGAAAGCCGCTAGTTGCTGGGAACCTTGCGTATAGTAGGCGCGTCTATTACGTGAGGTCAGGATCAAGCCACGTAGATCCGCCCGATCCAACAATACAGACTGGGGGATCCAGCCCACCGTAGATAAAACTACAGTAGATTTGGGTGTATTCCTACGGTGAGATCGGCAGATGGTATGGTATAATCGCTTGGATTCGTTCTGCACTACTACGAACGTCGTGCGGAACGAATCGATCATAGCTATACCAAACCGAATCGGCGGGCCAATATCCGTCAACACCATCGATATCCACTCCGTGCTGTACGGAGAGTTCGGAAAGGACATCATCAATCATGAATAACTCTGATCGTTCTGTGAACCCCAACGCTCGGCTTGCGTATGCACGCCCGACGGCGACTTTCGTCGAACTGGCGCCCGAGGAGCGTCTGATGAGTTGCGCCAAGACGCCGAGCGACGCTATTTGCGATGACCCGATCGGCCAGGGATTCAGCTCTAGCTAACTCGTTCCCTCAGCAGTCCACTTTGCGGCGGTGGCGTCCGCGCGCATCGACACCGGTCCCAATGATCCAGGCCTCATTATGAATCTGGCGTGGATTGATTTGGATCATCCAACGCACTTCATCACTGAGCAGTGGCTGACGGCCTCTGCTCAGTGTCCTATAGGGAGATATGAACTTGAGAACCAAAAGCGGCTTTGTTCTACGCGAAGTTGGCGAAGGCACCGTACTGGTGCCGACCGGCGAACGCGTGGTGGATATGAATGGCATGGTCATCCTCAATGACACGGCGAAGTTCATCTGGGAGCGGCTTGACGGTTCGAGATCCGCTCAATCCATCGCGGCCGAGCTCGAAGAGACATTTGAGGTAACGACCGATCAGGCTTCCGAGGATGTGACCGATTTTCTAGCGGAGCTGGAACGGCTGGGAATGCTCGAGACCGAAGATGCTGCCGACTGAATATAAGGAACTGACGAAAACCCTCCTTGGTCGAGCGGCCGAGATGGGGGTTCCGATGAGCGGCACCTTCGAGCTGACAAGCCGGTGCAACCTCGAATGCGCGATGTGTTATATCCGCACCCGTGCTGGCGATCGCGCGATGAAGGCGAGCGAGCTCTCCACGGCCGAGTGGCTGGATCTGGCTCGTCAGGGCGTCGATGCCGGGATGATGTTCCTCCTCCTGACGGGCGGAGAGGTGTTCCTCCGACCGGACTTCTTCGATATCTATGAGCCATTAACCGAAATGGGGCTCCTCCTCACCCTCTTCACGAATGCTACGCTGATCACAAGCTCCGGCGCCAGGAGATTGGGACGCAGGCCCCCGGGCCGGACCGAGATCACGCTCTATGGAGCCTCCGAGGAGACCTACGCAGCAGTTACGGGCCATCAGGGCGGGTATGCGCGATGCATTCGAGGCATCGAGTTGCTGCTCGATGCCGGCATCAAGCCGAAACTGAAAACCACGCTGTCCCGCATCAACGCCCACGAGTTCGACACGATGCAGGAGATGGCGGATCGGTGGGGTCTGAGCTTTAGCGCCGCCTGGCTCCTGACCAAACGGCGCGATTTCTGCAGCAGTTCAATCGAGGATATCCGATTCTCCGCATCGGAAGCGGTCGATATGGAGTTCCGCGATGTTAGCGCCGTTGAGCGGTTCAAGACCATCGCCGCCAGACCCGAGCCTATGAAGAACGAAGACGCGTTCTATTGCCATGCGGGCCGCAGCTCCTTCGTCATCGGCCCGTCTGGAGATATGAACATCTGCATCGACCTCTGTCTCCCGCGCGCTCGACCTACAGAGGTGGGATTCCTCAAGGCGTGGCAGGAGGTGAAGGACTTCATACCGACCGTTCCTCAGAGCTCGAACTGCGCTAGCTGCGAACTTAGCGACTACTGTGCGCGTTGCCCGGCATGGAGCTACGTCGAGACCGGCGGACTAAGCAACTCCGTCGATTATCTGTGCGAGGTCGCCAAAGAACGGAAGGAACGGATTGCTGAGGTGATCTCGGCTTGAGTTCCCTTCGCGTAACGATCGGCGGCATCACTCTCCGGATCTCAGCATCCGGAGAGTTGCCTGCCGGTTTCATCGCCGAGCGAATGACACGCTTCTTGGAGCCCGAGGACACCTCAACCATCCCATCGATCGACCTTACCTACATCAACGAGGATCCTTCCGGTCTACCCCTCGGACCCCTTCTCTATGATCCGGGTTCCATTTGGCGATTGCATCGCTCGGCGACCTCGGATGGTTACGCTGCAGTCATCTCCTACTCCGATGGCGGCGCACTCACCTCGCGCGCCTGTCTCCTGGAGGTGGATCCCTGCTGGACCCGCTGCAGGATGACCGAGCTGTCGCATGCAGCGCATTGGAGCAGCCTGTTGAATCTCGGGGCCGGTGAGCTCCTCGTCCGAACTCGCATTATCCACGAGCAGGGCATCGTGTTTCATGCCACAGCCATCGATGACGGCGGCCGGGGAATCCTCATGGTCGGTCACTCGGGGGCGGGCAAGAGTACGCAGAGTCTCACCTGGCAGAAGCAGCCCGATACCGTCGTGCTGAGCGATGATCGTATCGCAGTGCGACTGGAATCGGCTGGCGCCCGCGCGTACGGAAGCCCGTGGGGCGGCACAGCCGATATCGTCAGCGCTGCTTCCGTGAACCTGAATGCGATCCTCATCCTCGAGCAGGCTCCCGATAACGCGCTCATCCCGATGGACGCGCTGAATGCGATCTCGATGCTCGCGGTCCGGTCGTTCATGCCCTACTGGAGCCCCGAGCTGGTGGAGACCGCGCTGGATACGCTTCAGACGCTCGTTGCGACCGTTCCAGTCTATCTTTTTCGATGCCGACCCGATGATTCCGTCATCCCCGTGGTACGCTCTATCTTGTGACGCTCAGCTGCAAGGAACTCATCCCATTGATCTGTGCCGCGCTCGATACAGGAGCGCGTGTTCGTTTCACCGCGACTGGCAGCAGCATGTTCCCATTCCTGCGCAATGGCGAAACGGTGGAGATCGAGCGTGTGGAAGACGGTGAACTGCGACCAGGCGACGTGGCGCTTGCAGAACGGGCTGATGGTTCCTACGTACTCCACAGAATCGCGGATATCCGACAGGATCGGGTTTTCATGGTCAGCGATGCCGGCAATGAGGACGGTTGGCTGCCTCTGACCTCCATCATCGCCCGCGCCTGTGCGGTCCGCCGCAACGACCGTTGGATCCGCCTCGATACGGCCGGGGCGCGTCGTCTTGGACTGGGCTGGACTAAGCTCCATTTCGTGGGACCGCCTTTGCTGGGGGTAGCCGTACGAGTGCGGGCGAGGCTGCGCGGCAAGCGTGCGAAGCGCGCCCGATATCATGGCAGTCCTAACTGACGCGGCGATCGCGCCATCCGAGTCGCGCCTTACCGCCGTCGATAACGAGACCGATCTTCTGCTGGCTCTGTGCCGCTGGATCGCCGATGGCGATTCTCTCACCGGCTCGCTCGTCACGGGGTCACGTGCGGTAGATGCAGAGACGGTCAGGATCATCGGATACCACGGGCTGAAGCCGGCGCTATACGCCGCCCTGAAGGCCGCGTCCGGCGACACTCCCAACCTGATGGACGACCTGAAGCGAGCGTATTTTGCGCAGGCGGCGCGATCCGTCCGCGCGATGGAACAAGTGGCCGAGGTCGGAAGGGTGTTCAACGAGGCCTGCATCCCGTTCATTCTCCTCAAAGGCAACGCGACGGTGTTGTCCGTACACAGGGACCCGGCCCTCCGTCGTGTCAGTGATATCGACGTTCTTGTTCGGGAAGACGATGTAGACCGTGCGATCGCGGCGCTTCAGTCGGCGCGATTCGAGAAGATCGACATCTGCAGGTCGGATGCTGAAGAGTGGATCAATATCCGTTATCTCGGCGGAGTGACGCTTCGACGCGCGTCCACTCTTTCGGTCGAGATTCATACGAGTCTGTTACACGGCCACGGCGACCGAGATACATCGGTACAGGACATCTGGGGTGCGGCCGCGCCAACCGATATGGGAGGCTGGACCGCCTGGACCGTACCGCCGGCTATTGCCTACATCAGCGCTGCTGTGCACCTGTACAGCGATTCGACCCGCAGCGTGCCGGCCTATAAGGACGTTGTGGACTTGCTTCTGTTGGCCAGGCGCATCGAGTCGGACTCGGATTGGGCTTCGGTCGAGCGCTGCACCGAACGATGGAATCTTCCAACCATCGTCAGGCCGGTCGGCGCCTTTCTCAATCGGTATCTGGATGGTCGCGTACCGGGGTGCAGAGACGACCGTCCGTTTATGAGCGCCACAGCGCTGACGCATCAGCCGACACACCTCCGGGGTCAGGGCCGGATCATCGATGGGCTTGCGATCCGCCTTCGTTTCGTACGGATGCTGCCGAACCGCTGGGCGCGCGTTCGGTTCTATATTGGAGTGGTATTGCCGCATCCTGGGTACCTCCGATGGCGCTTCGGAGTCGCTCCGAACCGACCGATCTGGCCGTACTATCTTCGGCACATCGTTCGCGGAGGATATCGTCTGGTACGGGATGCTGGCGTCAAAGCGGGCTGGCGATGGCGCCGACGGGATTGATCAGTCGAGCGCCTTCAGTACTGCGGCAGCGGTCTTGTGATTGCCGAACGGCGGCATCACATAGACCCCGTCGGTCCCACCTCTGGCGCGAATCAGGAAGCGGCGCGCCACGTCGAGGCCGAATCGGCGCGCATCTCCATCGCTGAGATCGGCGATTCGGGCGCGTATCTCCTCTGGGATTCGAATGCCGGGCACCTCATTGTGCATGAACTCACAATGTCGGGAGCTCCGCAACGGGAGAAGCCCGAAAAGGAGCGGTAGGCCGACGCGCCTGGCGGCCGATACGGCCGTATCGAGCGCCTGTTCGTCGAAGATCGGCTGCGTATAGACCATGTGCGCGCCTTCGTCCCGTTTCCTGGCGAGACGATCCGCCTCGGCGTTGGGATCCGGGGCGAGAGGATCGAACGCGACGGCGATCGTAAACGCGGTCGCAGAGCCGATCGCAGATCCGGAAAGATCCAGCCCTTCATTGAACCTCCGAAGAATACGCACCAGCCCCACGGAATCGATATCGTACACCGAGGTCGCACTCGGGTAGTCGCCGATTAGGGCTGGATCGCCCGTGACCGCGAGGATATTGCGCAGCCCGAGGGCATGACAGCCGAGGAGATCCGCCTGAACGGCCAGCAGGTTGCGATCTCTGCAAGCAAAGTGGAGCACCACCTCAGCGCCGGTCCGTTGCTGGACGAGATGGGCAACCGTCATGGCGCTCATGCGCAGACGAGCGCGCGCCCCATCGGAGATATCGATCACGTCCACCCCGGCTGCTCGCAGCGCCTCGGCGCCTTCAAGGACGACGCTGATGTCCAGCCCTCTCGGCAGATCGAGTTCGACCGCTTTGACATACACCTTGCCCAACTTGCGATGCAACTCCGAGTATTCCGATAGAGGCGCGGCGCTCACTGCCGGCGCCGCAGGAGAGGCCGCAACAGGAGCAATGTCCGTCCGTGCCCGGGGCGCTTGATCGCGCAGGGCCTCTGCGACGGCCCGGATATGCAGTGCGGATGTTCCGCAGCATCCGCCGATAATCGACGCTCCGGCTTCGACGAGGGTCCTGGCTTGTCGTCCGAAATACTCCGGCGTCACCGCATATCGGATCTCACCGCCCACCCGCTGGGGCAGTCCGGGCGTGGGCATCGCGCTAACCGGTACATCCGTGCTCGACGCGATCGCCCTGATGATCTGGGACATCCGTTGCGGACCGATGGCGCAGTTGGCGCCGATCGCGACTACCCCGGGCCATGCACTGACCCGCTGAGCGTACCGTTCCGGCAATCCGGCGCTGAGGGTCTCTCCATCTTCGACGAAGACCTTCTGCACGATCACCGGTATATCGCTTACGCTTCGGACGGCCCGAAACGCGGTCTCCATCTCGTCGATGTCGTGGAACGTCTCGAGCAGAATGAGGTCGACGCCCTCGCCGATCAGGATCTCCGCCTGCTCGCGAAACGCGTCTGCCGCTGCGTCGGGATGGACCGCACCGGAAGGGGCGAGCGCCCGACCGCAGGGTCCGATCGCCCCGGCCACGGCCGCCCTCCCGGCGGCGGCTTTGATGGCGATCCGAGCCGCTTCTCGATTGATCTCCAGACACTGGCGCTCCAGGGAATACGAGCTCAGCTTGATGCGATTGGCGCCGAATGTATTGGTTTCGATCAGCTGCGCGCCTGCCGCGATGTATTCCGCATGGGCATCTTCGACGACGCCGGGATCGATCAGGTTCGCGCGCTCATACGGCAGCGGTACACGGCGCGATGAGAGCAACGTCCCCATGGCTCCGTCCGCCACCGCCACATTGTTTCTAAGCCGATCGATCCAATCGCCTACCCGGTCCATCGCGAGGCACCTCGCCTTTCTGCAACGTATTCAGAACCGTGAGTCTACCCGTCGATGATCATCGCTCGGCGCATCGGCGGGAGGCTGAGCCCTGTATGAGGTACTCCTGGCCAACACCCTTGAGCCGCCGACGCCACACTCTGAATCCAGATCGTCGGCGATAGCGGCCCTACCATGAGCCATCCGACGCTCGCATCCGGCAGCGAACCATCGACCATGAACGAGACGTGATCATGCGCACGTGGCCCCATCGATACGATACATTCCGGCAGGGTTGTAGGGTATTCATTCCGCGATGAACGCTAAACGTACGATGCGGCCAATGGCACCATCGATCCGCACGGGAGAGCCGCTGAAGGGCTACGAGCCGCAGACCGCAGGGCGCCATGGTGCGCTCTCGGAATAGGACAACGCAGATGGTCCACGATCATCGAAGCGATATCAGGATGCTCGGTGACCGCTGAGGGGGTCGTGCTTCGCGCGAGCCGGGCAGGCTATGCCGTTCAGGTGGAGGCCCTTGTCGTACACTGTACGGTCAAAGGGAACCTGACGAAGGACTTCGAGTATACAATGGGCCCCACTGGCGCACGCAGGGTGCTCCGGGCCAGACGCCATATCGCACGAGATACGCTTGCGGTCGGCGACCGGGTTCGTGTCGAGATGGGTCCGAAAGGGCATGGCGTCATCCTCGAGGTCCTGCCTCGCACGTCCCGGTTCTCCCGGGCGGGTTTTCGCGGGCATGAGCATACGGTTGTGTGCAACCTCGATCTCATCGCCATCGTGTTCGCCTGCGCCCACCCCAATCCAGATCTCTGGAAGCTCGATCGTTTCCTGGTGGCTGCGGAGGCTGAGGGCCTTCGGCCCGTCATCGTCGCCAATAAGGTCGACCTCGCGCCTCCCGATCCGTTCGTCGAATACACAGGGCTGGATTATGTGACGATCGCTACCAGCGCCCGCACCGGCATCGGCATCGCGCGCCTTCTAGACGTACTAGCCGGCCGCATATCTGCGTTCGTCGGACCGTCCGGCGTCGGCAAATCGAGCCTGCTGAATGCCCTCGAGCCTGGGCTGGAGCTGCGAACCGCTGACGTGGGACACGTCACACATAAGGGCCGGCACACCACGACATCGGCGCAGTTAATCGCCCTTCGGCACGGAGGTTGGGTCGCAGATACGCCGGGGCTTCGTCAGTTCGATCTCTTGAACCTTGCGCCGGAGGAGATCGCCGATTGCTTTCCGGAGTTTCGAAGAGTCGAGGAACGGTGCCGCTTCGACGACTGCATCCACGTCGCCGAGCCGGGCTGCGCGATCAAGGCCGCGCTCGATCGGGATGAGATCTCGCGTCGTCGATATGAGAGCTATCTCGCGCTGCTGGCCTGAAGGTTAGACGAGCTCCTCCACCACGATCGAGTTGTTCGTGAAGACGCAGATCTCCGCGGCGATCGCCAGCGCCTCGCGGACGATCTCGGCGGCTGACAGGTCCGTGTGCCGGAGCAGCGCCTTGGCTGCTGCCTGCGCGTAGGCGCCGCCGGACCCGATCGCCAGTACACCGTCATCCGGCTCCAGGACATTGCCGTCGCCCGACAGGAGATAGAGCTTCTCCCGATCGGCTACGATCACCAGAGCCTCAAAGCGGCGCATGATCCGATCGGTGCGCCATTCCCGGGCGAACTCAACCGCCGCTCGGGTAAGGTTGCCGCCGGAGTTCTCCAACCGGGCTTCAAACCGATCGGCAAGGGCCAGAGCATCTGCCACGGAACCGGAGAACCCGGCGAGGACCCGATCGTGGTACATCCGTCGGACCTTCCTCGCGCCCGACTTCACGATCGTATGCTCCATGGAAACCTGCCCGTCACCGGCGATGGCCGTGCGCCCGTCGCGCATCGCCGCTACAATGGTGGTCGATCGTATCTTCACGCGTCCTCCGTATCCATCTGATCGCCGGCCCTGGGATGGGTCCGCTTATGCGTTTCGCGCATCGTTCGCGCACTCACATGCGTATATACCTGCGTCGTAGCGATGTTCCGATGCCCGAGCAGCTCCTGAATCGTTCGGAGGTCCGCGCCATGATCCAGCAGATGCGTCGCAAACGCGTGACGGAGGGAGTGCGGAGTCGGCTTGAATCGCGCACCGGCAGCGCCCCCGTATCGTTCCACGATCCGCTGAATGCCTCGCGTCGACAACCGCGTGCCGAAACGGTTCAGGAGGAGCGCCGGGTCCTCCCCCGGGCGAGCGCGACCCCCAGCGACGATGGCGGGACGCCCACATTGGAGATAGTCGGCTATAGCCGTCGCTGCCGGCTCACCGATGAGGGCGATCCGCTCGGCGCCCCCCTTCCCGGACCGGATCCGGACTTCCAGCGCTTCGAGATCGATATCCGCGATATCCAGACCCCGCACTTCGAAGGCGCGAATACCGCTCCCATACAGCACCTCGAGGAGAGCACGATCGCGCAACCCGAACGGCGAGGCATCCGGCGCCTGGACCAGGGCTGTCACTCCGGCCTCGCCGAGCACTCTGGGCAGGCGGGCAGGCGTTTTCGGATTACGGATCGATGCGGATGGGTCTTCCTTGATCAATCCGTCCCGTCTGGCCCATCGCAGGAAGGCGCGGACCGCCGAGATCTTGCGGGCAATGCTGGTGGGCGCATAGGTCCGCTCCTGCAGCGACAGGATATAGCGCCGGAGCGCCTTTAGATCGAGATCGGACCAATGCCGGACCCCTTGCCCCTCACAGACATCGATAAACTGACTCACGTCCGCAGCATAGGCCTTTCGAGTCAACGGCGCATCGCCGCGAGCGGAGCGCCGCCATTCGAGAAAGGCGTCGAGAGCATTACGGATCATGGGGCATGCCTCGGCGCGAGAGACACGACGGCCCCAGCCGTTATGATCATCAAGGCTCCGACCAGAGTGGTCCACAGTATCGGCTCTCCGAATAGCGCGGCTCCGATCGCCCCGCTGTAGAGGATCTGCGAAAGGGTCAGCAACACGCCCTGCGCGGTGGTCACATAGCGATATCCATAGGTCATGAGCACCTGGGCGGCGATGCTCGAGACGGCCATCACGGCGAGGAGCCGCCATCCGGCGGGATCAGGCCACACGAGCCGATCTCCGATCAAGGTTAGCAACGCCACAGGCGCACCCACGAGGCTGAAGTAGAAGAACACCGACGATGCGGTCTCGTCTCGGCGCAGTCGGCGCACGGCGGTGATTGCCGTCCCGGCCAGTACACCGGAAATCAGGCCATAGAGATCGCCCAACCGGATGTGG
This sequence comes from Chthonomonadales bacterium, assembly GCA_013360745.1. Lineage (GTDB taxonomy): Bacteria > Armatimonadota > Chthonomonadetes > Chthonomonadales > CAJBBX01 > JABWBA01. Next base: position 11,102 of record JABWBA010000044.1, read on the forward strand.
CTGAGCGTCGGTCGCGTTACGAGGACGATGCCGCCGAACGCTACGACGATACCAGCCGCGGCTCTTCGGGATATCGGTTCCTTCAGGAATAGCCAGGCGCAGATGGGGGCAAAGATCACCGATGTCAGGTTCATCAACACCGCGTTCGTGAGCGTCGTATACCGGATCGCCAGAAAGTAGAAATAGACTGCGATGCCGCCGCTCAGCCCTCTCCACACCAGACCCGGGCGATCCGTACCGAGGAGACGTGCCGACGGATAGAACAGCAGAGGCAGCATGACGACGATGCCCGTGACAAAGCGCGCGAGCGTGATCTCGCCCGTAGGAAGCGGCCGGGTCCAACGCGTATCGCTCAGCATCCGCGCGGCGGCCGTCATGACGGCGAACAGCGCCGCGGATCCCAGCATGGCGGTGACGGCGAGTCCCCGTCTGGGCAATCCCTCGACGTAATCGATCATCCGGACGCTCATCGAGGATTGACTGGTGTGCCATTGTGTCGCACCTCGAAGTGCAGATGGGGACCGGTAGCGAGCCCGGTGCTGCCGACGCGCGCGATGGTCTGCCCCTGTCGCACGCTTCGTCCATCCCGTACAAGCAGGGCCGAGCAGTGAGCGTAGAGCGTGGTCACCCCGCCGCCGTGGTCGATAATCACCGTATTGCCGTAGCCTCGCATGTAGGAGGACATGATGACGACACCGTCGGCCGCCGCACGGATCGAGGATCCGTAGGGTGCGCCGAAATCGACCCCTGTGTGCATCCTTCTTCGATGCAGGATCGGATGGTAGCGCATCCCATAGTTCGAAGTGACCGGACCATCCACCGGCCTGCCAAAGCGCCCGGTCCACGGTTTCAGCAAACGCGCCCGGCCTTTCGGCGTCCGCTGCAGCGATCGTATGCGCCGGGCTATGGACCGGGACGCATCCTCGAGAACATCGAGGGCCTCCTCCAGATCGTGGCGTGTCGATCGAACCTGGTTGAGCAGATCCCTCTTGCGGTGGACACCGCTCCGAAAGGCAGCCCGGCGTTGCGCGAACTCCGCCTCAAGCGCCCTCTGCTCTCGGGCTTCGCGCTCCAACGCGTCGCAGTCCCTTCGGAGCTGGATCTCGGCTTTGCGGATGTTTCGGATCAATCCTACATCCCGATCCACGATTTTCTCGACGTAGTACGCCGTGGTGACGTATTCCTGCAGGCTGCCGGCCTGTGACAGGACGTGAAGGTAGCCGATAGGTCCTTGCTCATAGCTCTCGCGCACGCGCGTCGCAAGGCATCCTCGCTGCGCGGCCAGCCGGCGCCGCGTCACTGCGATTCTCTGCGTCAACCGCTGTCGGTTCCGTTGGATCAGGCGGAGGCGGAGCTGGACGGCCCTGAGTCGCGATTCAGCATAGAGCAGACGGGCTTCGACGGTCTCGACCTCGCTGGTGATTCGCCGTTCCTGCCGACGAACGCTCCAGATTGCCGACTTCTTCTCCCGGATCCTCGCTCGCATCCTTGAGAGATCGGTGCGGAGCTGGACCGCTGTCTTGCCCCTCGCCGGCTCATCGGGCCCGCCCGACAGGCGGCAGGGCAGCAGCCCTATGGCGGCCAGACCCGCGACGACCGCCCGCAAACGCGCGCTCATCGCAGGAACCGCCGAATGGCCATCCAGCTCGTTACCGCGCCGAGGATGAGACCCACGGCGAGCAGGCTTCCCATCATGATGGGGACACTCGGCCCCGGCGGGATCCCCTGGGCCAGCGGCGTTTGATATCGGCCCAGATAGCGGGAGGATTGGGTTAGTACCGATGCGAGAGCGATGCCGGCCAGCAGGGCTCCGATGACGCCATAGAAGACCCCTTCAGCGACGAGAGGGCCCCGGATAAGGGCTCGAGTCGCACCAACAAGGCGCATGATCGCGATCTCACGGCGCCGCGCGAAGATCGTTAGCCGGAGCGTATTCTGGATCACGACACCCGTCGCAAGGAACAAGAGCGCCGCGATGGAACCGCCGATATTGCGCACCAGGCGCGAAGTGGCCAGTAGCTGCTCGAGCAACGCGCGCTCATCTCGAACCGCCTCAATCTGAGGATACCGCTTCGAATCCCTTAGCGAATCGGCCACCGCCGTGGATCGCTCCGGGGGCGATACCCGGATATCGATTCGGTCGGGAAGAGGGTTCACGTTGCCCAGAGCGGCAGTGATGTTCGTTTGTCGCCGTTCATCTTTGCGACGAAGGTCGGCCAGAGCCTGCTCCTTCGTTACCACAGAGACGCTCTCGACCCCGGGCAGGCCGCGCATCCGACGTGCGAGCTCCAGCGTTGCAGCCCGGCTCTGATCGACATGCAGAAAGACCGATATGCGAAACCGGCCGGGTTGGCTCGCAACGAACTGATGCAGCCTGTAGAGGCCAAATAGGGAGCCGCCGAATACCATGAGCGCTACGGTGACTGTCGATAGAGCCGCAAAGGACATCAGGCCGTTGCGGCGTATGCTCTTGCCTGCCTCCTCCAACACAAACACTAGAGTATGGAACATCAGGCTTCATCCGATATGGATGCGCCATAGCCGCCCCGTTCTTCATCCCGCACCAGCCGTCCACGGCTCAACTCGATGACGCGCCGCTGCATCGCATCCACCATCGGCTGATCATGCGTCGCCACCACGACCGTCGTCCCCGCCTGGTTGATACGGTCCAGAACCTCGGCGATACCCATCGAGGTGTCGGGGTCCAGGTTTCCCGTCGGCTCGTCGGCGAGGAGGAGCGGAGGGTTGTTCACCAACGCCCGGGCAATAGCGACTCGCTGCTGTTCGCCGCCAGAGAGTTGTCGAGGATAGGCGTCGGGACGGTGTACCATGCCGACCAGCTCAAGCGCGTCGGGAACATTGCGTCGGATCTTCCTGTGCCCAGCGCCGATCACACGAAGCGCAAACGCGACGTTTTCGTAGACGTTGCGATCGGGTAACAGCCCGATATCCTGAAATACGACCCCCATCCGGCGTCGAAGGGCTGGCACATCGCAGCCTCTCCTGCCATCGAGGCGCACACCATCCACGATCACCGCCCCCTGTGTCGGCGCCAGATCGCAATAGACCAGCCGAAGCAGGGTCGATTTGCCGGCGCCGGTGGCGCCAACGATATAGGTGAAGGCGCCGTCTGTTATGGTCAGATTCACGCCAGAAAGAGCCGGGCGTTCCTGGGAATAGGCGACGGTGACGTTGTCGAAAACGATCATGCGTGGGAATCCCGGACGCGGCCCGGCGGATCTGTCGTCGAGCCGCATTGACTCATACCATCCTGAGATCCGAATAGTCAAGCGAGATCGGATCGGGTATAGTTCCCCGTCCTGGATGATCGTCCGTCGACGCGATCCATACGCGCACCGGATTGACTCCAGGCCTACCAAAGGGTATTATAGTTGATTGTGTGCCCCGTTGGGACGGTGGCGCGAACGTCCAGATCCGGGCAGCCTGTCTCCAATGCCCCGGGCGTCGCCCCGGGGAATGTCACAAAAGCCATCAGAGGAACGGCGTATCTCATCGTCCACGCCACGATGGAGCAACGCCTCTTCAGGGAGGTCCGCGGTGTACGCGATCGTACGGGCAGGCGGCAGACAGTACAAAGTATCTCCAGACACGGTCATTTCCGTGGATCGGCTCAAGGAGGAGGTCGGGGCAAAGATCGCCCTGACCGACGTGCTCCTCGTAGCCAATGACGACTCCGTCCGAATCGGAACACCCATTGTTCCCGGAGCAACGGTCAATGCCGAAGTAATCGAACAATACAGGGATAAAAAGATCCGGGGCTTCACCTATAAGCCCACGAAACGGATTCGCAGGCGTTACGGCCATCGTCAACAGCTGACTCGCCTGAAGGTCATCGATATCAAGGCGTAGCCAACCGGCGCCGATGCGAGGGGAGAGAGGCGGAAGCAATGGCACATAAAAAAGGTGTAGGCAGTTCGCGGAACGGACGGGACAGCAATGCCAAGCGATTGGGAGTCAAGGAGTTCGCGGGACACAAGGTGCGAACGGGCGCGATTCTCGTCCGACAGAGGGGCACGCCCTTCCGTCCGGGCCGAAATGTCGGGCTTGGGAAAGACCACACCCTGTTCGCCCTCGTCGACGGCATCGTAAGCTTCGAAGGCCCGCGTGGGGCCCGACGGATCAGCGTGGTGCCGATGGATCCCGTCCAGGTCGAAACCCCGTCGGCGACCGCATAGACAGGCCGTCTCGACACTCGGAGCGCCCACGATCCCGCGCCTCTGACCGCTGTACGGCCCGGGTTGCTGCACTCCAACGTTAGCCGCTATGTTCGTCGATCAGATCGAGATTACGGTCGAAGCTGGACACGGCGGTAACGGAGCGGCCACCTTCCGCCGTGAGAAGTTCGTTCCTCGCGGAGGACCCAGCGGCGGCGACGGCGGTAGAGGCGGCAGCATCATCCTCAGGGTCGACGGCAATCTGTCGACCCTGCTCGATTTCCGTTACCATCGTCAGTACCGAGCCGAGTCTGGCTGCGCCGGCATGGCCAAGAAGCGGGACGGCCAGGATGGCAAGGATCTGATACTCAGCGTTCCTCCCGGCACGATCGTCACGGATCTCGGCACCGGCCAGCGAATCGCCGATCTCATCGAAGTCGGCCAGGAGGCGGTCGTCGCGGCAGGCGGCGCCGGAGGCCGAGGCAATCTGCACTTCACGTCATCGGTGCGGCAGGCGCCCCGCTTCGCCGAGCTCGGCGCCCCGGGAGAGCGCCGGCGGCTTCGTTTGGACTTGAAACTCGTCGCCGATGTCGGTGTGATTGGCCTTCCGAGCGTCGGCAAGTCAACCCTGATCGCTGCCGTATCCGCAGCTCGACCGAAGATCGCGGAATATCCGTTCACGACCCTCACCCCGAACCTGGGGCTGGTCGGCATCGGCATGGGCGAATCGTTTGTCCTTGCGGACATGCCGGGGCTCATCGAAGGCGCTCATGTCGGCGCAGGACTCGGCGACCGGTTTCTGCGGCATGTTGATCGCACGAGCGTTCTGATTCATATGCTTGACGCCTCGGGCCTCTCAGGTCGAGATCCGATAGAAGATTTCCAAACCGTCAACGCAGAGCTCTCCCTCCATAGCCCGGAGCTCGCCGCGCGGTCTCAGATCGTCGCTCTGAACAAGGTGGATCTGGCCGCAGATCGGACACCGATTTACAGGCTCATCGACTCGCTGGAGCGAAACGGTTGGGAGGTCTACGCGGTATCCGCTGCCGCGCGGGAAGGCCTGGATCCGTTGATGCTCGCGGCGTGGCGCAGGGTCCAGGCCGCCCGATCCGCTCCTGTACGGGAGTCTGTCGTTGAGACAGCGCCCCATGTGGTGTTCCATGGTCCTTCCTCGAGCCAGGATCGACATTGGGAGGTCCGCAGGGATCCAGATGGCGGCTGGCGCGTCGAGGGCGCCTGGATCGAACGTCTCGTCGGGCGGACCGACCTCAATAACGACGCCGGACTGACGCGCCTGCAATACACCATCGAGAAGGCCGGTATCCATCGCAAACTACGTGAGATGGGCGCACAGGACCAGGATATCGTTCGCGTGGGCCAGACCGAGTTCGTTTTCGACGACGAGGATGTGGATCGTGATCGGAGGCGTCGTAGAAGGCAGAGGGCTGAGCCGGCTTAGAACAGAAGATGATTCAGGCGATCTCGATGGTGACACCCGCAGGAACAGCTCGTCTCAACTCAAATCGCCGGCTCGACCACGGATCCATGCAGGATCCGGCACCCATGGTAATAGACGCTTGCCGATGGTCAGGATGATATTTCGCGAGTTATTCGACGCAAATCGTGCATGATGCGCGATCGATACGTCGAATCCTTCCATAGCAGCAGCATCATCGGAGGGGCTGGATGAACGCTATCGTCAAAACGGAACGCGCGGCTGGCGCTGTGATGAAGGACATCCCCTCTCGCGGCCTGCAACGAGCGGCCGAGATACTCGTCCGCCCGATCATGACCAGCATTTGCGGCACCGACTATCATGTCTATTCGTGGGACGCCTGGGCCGCTGGACGCGTCACCCCGCCCCGCGTGATGGGCCATGAGTATATCGCCAGGGTCGTCGAGGTCGGATCCGAAACGAGCGGATTCCAGATCGGCGATCTGGTTTCTGGCGAATCCCACATTGTCTGCGGGACCTGCCTCCAATGCAGGACGGGCCAGGGTCATGTGTGCGCGGCGACGAGGATCCTCGGCGTCGATACCGACGGCTGCTTCTGCGAGGAGTTCGCGATCCCGCAGGCGAGCGTCTGGAAGTGTCCGCCGTCGATCTCGCCGGAGATAGCCTGCATCCTCGATCCGCTCGGCAACGCGGTCCATACGGTTCTTGCAGGCGAGGTGGCGGGCAGACGGGTTCTGGTCCTCGGATGCGGCCCCATCGGCGCCATGGCCGTTGCGGTGGCCCGGGCATGCGGCGCCTCGACAATCATCGCCACCGACACCCGACCGTATCGCCTGGACCTTGCCCGTCGTCTCGGCGCGGACCTCACCATCGATATACGCGAACAGGATGTCCAGTCCACCGTTCAACACGTGTCGCCTGGGGGCGTGGACGTCTCATTGGAGATGTCCGGCGCTCCGAGCGCTCTGACCGCCGCGCTCCGCTCGACGCGCCCCGGCGGCCGGGTCTCCCTGTTGGGCCTGCCATCGGGCGATGTGTCGATCGCCCTGAGCGAGGACGTCGTGCTGCGGGGTTTGACCCTGCAGGGGATCGTAGGACGCCGGTTGTATGAGACCTGGGCGACCATGGGCGAACTCCTCTCCTCCGGCCGGCTGGATGTCCGGCCGATCATCACCCACGAGATGCCATGGACGGACTTCGCAGACGCCATGGCGTTGATGCGGGACGGAACGTGCGGTAAAGTCGTACTGCATATGGGCTGATGCCCCCATCGCCGACGGGCGGTTCACCCATATGAGTTTGGGCATCAAGGATGGTTCACGATGAATACGACGCTGCAACATTGGCTCGCCGCGCAACTGGCGGATTTGAAGGCTCAGTCTCTCTACAAACCGCTCGTCGAGCTCCAGAGTCCGCAGGGAGGCCGGATCGTCGTCGATGGTCGCCCTGTGATCAACCTTTCGTCGAACAACTACCTCGGCCTCGCGAACCATCCGACGCTGAAAGAGGCAGCCATCCGCGCCACCCGGGAATGGGGCGCCGGGGCGGGCGCCGTACGCACGATCATCGGCACCATGGAGGTGCATCAGCGATTGGAGCGCCGCCTGGCGGAGTTCAAACACGTCGAGGCTACCATCGTATTCCAATCGGGTTTCACGGCCAACGCCGGCACGATCCCTACGATTATCACGAAAGATGACGCGATCATCTCGGATGAGCTTAACCACGCCAGCATCATCGACGGCTGTCGCCTGACCGGCCTGCCGTCGGGCCAGCGGCTGGTTTACCGCCACCGGGATATGGAGGACCTTGCGGGCGTTTTGAAGCGCACCGAGAGTTTCGGCAAGCGCTTGATCATCACGGACGGCGTGTTCAGCATGGACGGAGATATCGCGCCGCTCGACGAGATCGTACGGCTCGCAGCCGAGCACGATGCGGCGGTGATGGTGGATGACGCCCACGGGTCCGGCGTCCTCGGAGGCGGCCGGGGCACGGCTTATCACTACGGTGTTCACCAACAGATCGACGTTCAGCTCGGCACACTATCCAAAGCGGTAGGAGTCATGGGCGGATATATCGCCGGGAGCGCCCTGCTGCGCGACTGGCTCACGCAGCGGGCCAGACCGTTTCTATTCAGCACCGCCCATCCCCCGGCCGTAGCCGCGGCGATCATTGCCGCCCTGGACCTGATGGAGACCGATCCTTCCCTTGTCGAACGTCTATGGACAAATACCCGGTATTGGCAGGATGGCCTTCGGCGCTCCGGGTTCGATCTCGGGGTAACGCAAACGCCGATTACGCCGATCATGACCGGCGATGAAGCCACAGCGCTCGACTTGCAGCGAGGCCTGTTCGAGGCGGGCGTTCTGGCGCTGGCGGTCGTGTTCCCAACCGTACCCAGGGGCAAAGCGCGGGTGCGGACGATGCCCAACGCCTCCCATACGCAGACCGATCTTGACGAGGCGCTGCAGGCCGTCGAAACCGTCGGCCGACACCTCGGCTTGATCTAGCCCGCGCGCAGCAATGTCCGGCTGGTCTCGGCGCAGGCTGCTCAGCCTTCTCGCGGCAGGAACGCTAACCCCGCCGGCGGGTGTTCTGGGATACGCGCATTGGATCGAGTGTCGTCGCCTCTCCATCACGCGGCTCCGCATCCATCTGCCACGATGGCCCGCGAGTCGGCCGCTGCGAGTCGGGCAGATCAGTGATCTGCACTGCGACTCCGAAGCCGCGGAGGATCTTGCGCGACGGGCCGTCGCGCTGCTGATGTCCCTCCAGCCGGACCTTGTCGCTTTGACGGGAGACTATATCACCAGCCATGGCGAGACCTGGGCCGCAGTCATCGCGGACGCTCTTGCGCCCGTGGCCGCTGCGCCTCTGGGTGCGTACGCGGTGCTCGGAAACCACGACTACTGGACAGAAAGCGCCGAGACCGTTCAACAAGAGCTGCAGCGAATCGGCATCGCGGTTCTTCGAAACGAGCCAGCCCGGGTACGCGCACTCGACAACACATGGATCATCGGCGTCGACTCGATTTCGACGGGCGTCGCAGATGCGAAGGTCGCCTCCATCGGCGTTCCGAAGGACGCCGTAAAGCTGATGCTGGTTCACGAGCCCGATTTCGCCGACTTCACGGAATCGCCGATGGACCTGCAGCTCTCCGGCCATTCCCACGGAGGTCAGATCCGTCTCCCCGGGCTGCCGGTCCTCACGCCGCAGGGCGCGCGTCGGTACTGTATGGGCTACTATAGGGGGAAGACCCATCCCCTCTTCGTCTCACGTGGCATTGGCACCATCGGATTACCGCTGCGGTACCGCTGTCCACCGGAGGTGGCGCTGCTCACGCTTCATCGAGGGTAGCATGGGTCAGCAGGAACCACCGAACCTCGGGGAACGTAATGAATACGGACCCTGACATCGGATATTCACAACAACGCGACGATCGTACGAATCGAGGGAGGACTGGTATGGGACAAGTTGAGGCGATCACAACGGCGGAGTTCGACACGAAGGTTCTTCAGTCGGACGTCCCGGTTCTAGTGGACTTCTGGGCCACATGGTGCGGGCCATGTAAGATGGTTGCCCCGCATGTGGACGCCATCGCCACCGAATACGCGGGCCGAGCCCGAGTATATAAAGTGGACGTCGATCAAGAGACCGAACTGGCTTCGCGATACGGCATTATGTCGATACCGACCCTCATGTACTTCAAGAACGGCAAGGCGGTGGATCAGGTGATGGGCGCCCAGCCCAAGAAGGCGCTCGCCGACCGGTTGGATAAGGTCATCGGTTAGATACATAAGCGAATGGGCCTTCGTATTGTCTAAGGCGTCACGCCCGTTCAACTACAACATCACAGATAGTAACGACGCTGGGGGTGCCGGTTCTGCCGGCTGAGATCCCGACGATACCGTCGGGGAACTCCTGGAACCTGATGCGGGTAATGCCGACGGAGGGAAGCGATGATCATAAGGATCGTTGATCAGTCCTACGGCCCCGGGATCGCCGCGTGCGGTTCGGGTTGGTCGTTGGCGCTGGAAACCGTACCCCTTGTCCTCCATCCGTTCGGCCTATCCCGTCCTGTTCATCATTACGACGGATAGGAGGCCGTACTATGAGACGCATACACGAGGGGTTTACGCTCATCGAACTGCTGGTCGTGATCGCTATCATCGCGATCCTGGCCGCCATTTTGTTCCCCGTCTTCGCGCAGGCCCGGGAAAAGGCTCGAGAATCGGTCTGCATTTCCAACTCGCGCCAGATCGGACTTCAGGTGCGCATGTACGTATCCGATTACGACGATACGATGCCGATCTTCTACTCCTACAACACAGCGCCGCCCGCAGGCAGCCCTGGCCATAAGGGGATCGAGCTCCTGATACTCCCCTACGGCCGCAACCTCGATCTGTTCCGATGCCCGAATGACGCGGGCGGCCCGGCGGTAACGCATCCGGTCTACGGCTGCCCCGGACGCAACTCCTATTTCGCCTGTTACGGCTCCTCCTACCGGTTCGGAAAGGGCAGCTTCAGCCTCGTTGCGGGAGAGTCCTCACAGAATAACGAGGTCTATGACTATACGCGGATGATCGTCGATGCTCAGTTCGTCATTCCGGCGGAGACGAGGATGATCCGCGATGAGATGATGCCGTTCTTCACCATGGCCAAGTACGGGTATGCGCCGGATTACTTTCGACGATGGCACGAGCGAGGCGGGAGCGTGATCTTCGTGGACGGCCATGCGCGGTTTACCGTCTCCAACGCCGAGTTCGACCGGCAGGCCGCGTGCGCCGACGGATCACGCAGCGGCGACATCAACCCCGAGGACGGCGATATGTACTACTGGGGCTGTGACTGAGGTCGTGCGGCGAAGCGCGGTCGTTCTGGCGAACGGCCGCAGGCCGACGCGCGAAACCCTGCGCTCCTACGTCCAACGGTCCGATCTGTTCCTTGCAGCGGATGGAGCGCTGGACTTTGCGCTTGCGGCAGGTCTGACGCCCGATTATGTGGTCGGTGATTTCGATTCCGTGTCAGGCGAGGCGCTCCGCGCCATCGATCCGGCGACGCTGATCCGCATCGAAGATCAGCAACTGTGCGACCTTGAAAAGGCGCTCAATCTCGCGGTCGATCTCCAGGTGGAACAGGTGATCGTGCTCGGTGCGCTCGGCAAGCGTATGGATCATTCGCTGACCTCGCTGAGCGTGGGACTTCGTCTGGCCCACCGAGTCTCCATCCGCTTGATCGATGGCGGGACAGAGCTGATCCCGGTTGTCTCCGAGGCCCTGCTCCAGGGTTCGCCGGGCGACACCGTGTCGCTGATCGTATGGGAGCCCGTCCGCGGTGTCACCTTGTCGGGCGTTCGGTGGCCTCTGCACGACGAGGACCTTGCGCCGGGTTCCCGCTGTGTCAGCAATGTCCTGATCGAGTCCTCGGCTGCCGTTTCCGTTCGCGAAGGTCGGCTGATCGCCTGCCGTATCCGCCGTCCCCGGTCAGGGCGATCGGCGTAGATCCTGTTCAGTCTCGATGCAGAAACGGGGAAACGGACCAATCGGCGACGACTCCGTCCTCGGCGGCGAGTTCGGCCAGAACCGGCGCCAGATGGTCCGCAACGATCCGGTAGGTCGTCCGCAAAGGAGGATGACGATAGCGATCTTCGGGTGATTCCGGGACGGTTCGGGCGAGCGCCTCAATCAGGCCGCTCCCTGGTTTTGTTCCTGAACGTATCTCACGGACCGTCGTCGACAGAGCCGCCAGATCCTCCCGCAGTTCAGCTCCATTCCCATGCAGGAACACTGCGACCGAAAGAAGAGCGGTCCGAACGCTGCCGCTGCGGAACGCCGTATGTCGCAGCGACGCTTCGGCCATCCAGCCAGCCTGGCTTCTGATGTCCCGGCTGTCACCGTAGGCGTACTGAGCGGCCATGCCGGCCTCAAGCGCCTCGTAATCGAGCGGCGTACCCGAGCTAACGATTTGCGCGTTGATCCAGACCATATCGTGCAGCGATAGATAGTACATGGGGATCTCCTACGGATGTCGAACGACGCGCCGACCGTCCTCAATGGCCCGGGACGCTCGCTCTCCGACCTCAATCCACGGGCGGGGGTACACGCCAATGGCGATCGTGCCGATGACACAGACCGCCACCGCCACAACCACCGGTCGGCCTATTCGCAGCGGCGTGTCGGTGATCGGGTCCATGATGTACGCCACCAGCGCCACGCGCAGGTAATAGTACAGGGCGATCACGCTCAACCCCGCGCCGACCCCGACCAACCATTTCTGTCCGCCATCCCACCCTGCGGCGAACAGGTACAGCTTGCCGACAAAGCCCGCCAGCGGAGGGATGCCGCCGAGAGAGAAGAGGACGACGAGCGTCGCAAAGGCTAGAATCGGCGAGCGCCGATGCAGACCTCGAAGCGCCGAGATATCATCGGAACCGACTGTATCGCCGATCGCCTGCGCAAGCATAAAACCGCCGATGTTGGTGAATGCATAAAGGAACGCATACATGACAATCGACGAAATCGCCAGGTCCGGAGCGCTCGCCGCGCCGGCCAGCGCAACGAGCATATAGCCCGCCTGGGCGATGCCCGAATAGGCCAGCAGCCGCTTGAAGTTCGTCTGCACGATGGCGACCAGATTGCCCACGGTCATGGATGCCAGAGCGAGCAGCAGGATCACCGGGAGCCAGCGATCGGTCGAGTTCTCCAGCGCGACCAGCAGGAACCGGATCAGGGCCGCGAAGCCGCCTGCCTTCGACGCCGTTGAGAGGAACGCGGTGATCGGCGTCGGAGAACCTTCATAGACGTCCGGCGCCCAGAGATGAAACGGGGCCGCGGAAACCTTGAAACCCACTCCGGCCACGACGCACGCAACGCCAAGCCAGAGCGCCCAGGGAAAGCCCGTTCCGCCGACGCCCAGAGCCGTAACGATCCGATCGTACTCGGTGCTGCCGGTAACGCCGTAGATCACGCCGGCGCCGTAGAGGGTGAGCGCGGAGGCCACAGCGCCGACGACAAACAGCTTCACCGCGGCCTCGGCGGACCGCTTCTCCGATTTGTTGAAGCCCACCAGACCCATCAAGCAGATCGTCGTCAGCTCGATTCCGACGTAGAGCATCAGCAGGCTCTTCGCAGACGACGCGAGCATCAGCCCCAGGGTGGCGAACACGAGGACGCCAAACGCCTCGCCTTCGTGATCGGCATGGCGCTTCCACCCAGCGGCGCCTATCGAGACTACGGCGAGCGACACCAGAAAGACCGAGTCGAACGCTTTGGCGAACCCATCGGTTACCGCCAGTCCGTTCCACAACACCGTCGGTGGCGCCATCCAATCCAGATACAGGACAGCCATCGCCCCCAGAGCCGTCAGCGCCCCGAGACAGCATGGCCGGCGGCGGATCGGCAGGAGGTCGAGGGCGATGACAAGGACGCCGAGGACCACCATCGTCATATGGGGTACGAGCGCCCGCAGCTCCATCATCGGACCGCCACTCCCTCTACGTGCCGAGGGCCGGCCTCACGCCCGTTCGATAACGCTGTGATCGGAAGCGTCGTTCGCACCCCGGCCTCGATCAGCTGCACCAGCGGCCTGGGCCAGACACCGAAGAGCAGCAGCAATCCTGCGAGAACGGCGATCGCGGTCCATTCCGACGTCCGCGCGTCGGGCAGATCCGGGTACTCCTTTTCGCGGAAGGCTCCGAGGAAGATGCGCTGGAGGATTCGGAGCACGTAGATCGCCGTCAGCACGATGCCGCAGACCGACAGGAGCGCGAGCAGCGGATATCGAAGCCACATCCCGTAGAACGATAGGAACTCCGCGATGAACCCGCTGGTGCCCGGGAGCCCGAACGAAGCGAGCCCGCCCAGCGTCATGGCGATGGCAATCCCCGGCATTCGGCCGGCGAACCCGCCCATCCGCATCGTATCTCTCGTATGCGCCTTCTCGTAGATCAATCCGACTCCGGCGAAGAAGAGTCCTGTCATGATCCCGTGCGAGATCATCTGCATCACGGATCCGTTGATTCCAATCGGATTGAGGGACGCGAGCCCGAGCATCACAACGCCCATATGGCTCACCGAGGAGTAGGCGATGACGTACTTCAGATCCGTCTGCGCCATCGCGGACATCGCGCCGTAGAGGATGTTGATGGTGGCGATCACCCCGATCGGATAGGCCCAGGCGGCAGCGCCATCGGGCAGGAGCCCGAGCCCTACTCTCAACACCCCGTACGCCCCGAGTTTCATCAACACGCCGGCGTGAAGCATCGATACCGCCGTCGGCGCCGAGGCATGACCGTCGGGAGACCATGTGTGCAGGGGCCAGATGCCCGCAAGGACTCCGAAACCGATGTAAACAGCAAGGAACACCCAGCGCTGGAAATCCGCATCGTAACGGGTGGCCGCCATCTGGCCGAGATCAAAAGTCCGAATCGGCTGCGCGAAGTACAGCGCGAGGATCGCCACGAGGATCAGAGCGCTCCCGCCCATGAGCATGAGGGTCAACTTCATGGCCGAATGCTCTTTGGTGCGCTCCTTCGAGCTCGAGCCCCATACGCCGATCAGCAGATACATCGGGAGCACCGCGATCTCATAGAACAGGAACAGGAAGAAGAGATCCCGGGCTGCGAACACACCGAATACCCCGCTGACCAGGAGGAGCAGCAGCGAGAGGAACTCCTTGGTCCGGTTGCGCTGTGTCCAGGACGCGGTGACGCCGAACGTGATGATGATCGAGGTCAATAGAATGAGTACGACGCTGATCCCATCGGCCGCGACATGGTAGCGGATACCCAGGCTCGGCACCCATGCGACCGATTGCGCGAACTGATATCCGCCTCGCGTCAGGTCATAGCGCCAGCAAAGCCAGATCGCCGCAGGAAGCGTCACGCCGGCGCCGACCAGCGCGACGATCCGGATCAACAGCCCGCGGGACGGCGGGATCAAGAGCAGGATCATCGAGGCCGCGAGCGGCGCGAGGATCGTCAGGGTCAGAAGGGTTCCGCCCATCAGCGCCCCGCTCCTGCGCCGACGCCCAGGGCCACGATCGCACCAGGGCCGCCCGTGGCTGCTGCTTCGTACAGCACTAGGAGCATGATCAACGCCACCGTCGAGGCGAGGACGACCACGGCATAGAGCTGCGCCTGGCCGTTCGTCATCCGCCGCAGCTCGCCTGCCACTCGGCCAACCACCGGGCCCGTACCGCGTATGGCTCCGTCGACCACGCTCCGATCGAACCATGCAATAGTGCGACCGACACCAATAAGGACCGGGGCGGCGCATCGGCTCCAGAACGCATCGACATACCACAGTTGGGCCCAGAGTCGATAGATGGGCGCCGGCAGCGCAGCAACCGGGTCGTTGTCCGGCGTACGGTTACGATACATGCCGGCTGCAACAGCCGCTCCCAGAAGGGCGAGCAGAGTCGCCGTGACCATCACCGCGAGATGCGCGGATCCATCTCCCGGATCTCCCGTCAGATAACCGGTCAACAGACCGCCGTGGTGCAGCCACCACCCCAGTCCAACCGTGGGCAGGGCAAGGATCGCCAGTGGGAGAACCATGACGGCAGGCGATTCCTTCGCGTGGGCAGCCGCCTCCGATCGGGAGGATCCGGCGAAGGCCAGAACCCAGAGCCGGATCGAGTAGAAGGCGGTCAACACCGTTACGAGCAGGGCAACCGAGGCGCCGATCGCCGCGACCCATGGCCTTGGCCCGGCCTCGGACGCGAGCGTCACGCCGTGCGAAAGCCATCCAGCACGCTCCATCAGGAGTCCTGCGATCGCGTCCTTACTCCAAAAACCCGAGAACGGCGGCAGGCCCGCGAGAGCGAGCACACCCAATCCGCAGGTCAGCGCAGTCCAGGGCATCCGCCGCCCCAGACCGCCCATCGCGCCGAGATCGTTCGGATCGTGCGCATGGTGCATCGCGTGGATTACCGAGCCGGCCGCAAGGAACAGCAACGCCTTGAAAAAGGCATGGGTGGTTAGGTGGAACAGACCGGTCGTCTGGCCGTCCGAGCCTCCGGCGCCCAGGGCCATCATCATGAAGCCGAGCTGACTGACCGTCGAGTAGGCGAGGACCTTCTTGATGTCCCGCTGCGTCATTGCGATCGTGGCGGCCATCAGGGCCGTGACCGCACCGATGAGGAGAACGACTTCGAGAGGTATGGAGACCCCAGCGACGCCGGACCCCGCGAACAGCCATCCGAGGCGCGCCACCATATAGACGCCGGCCGCCACCATCGTCGCCGCATGGATCAGCGCGCTCACTGGCGTGGGTCCTTCCATGGCGTCGGGCAGCCATACATGCAGCGGGAACTGGGCCGACTTACCGACCGCGCCGCAGAACAGAAGCAGGGGCGCCAGCCAGAGGAAGACCTCGTTCGAGACGAGGGAGGAGGCTTGAAGCCGTCCGGCGCCGATAGCCTGAAAGGCCTGAGCGATCCGGTCGTAATCGAACGATCCGGCGGCGATGGCCAGCATCAGAAGGCCGAGCATGAAGCCGACGTCGCCGAATCGCGTCACGATGAACGCCTTTTTCGCCGCGGACGCTGCGCTCGGGCGTGCCCACCAGAAGCCGATCAGCAGATAGGAGCAGATGCCGACCAGTTCCCAGCAAACATAGAGTTGAAAGATGTTATCCGCGACGACGAGACCGAGCATCGACATGGTGAACAGGGAGATATAGGCGAAATACCGGGCATATCCCCGTTCGCCCCTCATGTAGCCGATCGAATAGATCTGGACGAGGAGGCTGACGGAACAGACCACGCCGACCATGATCCAGGTCAGGGCGTCCAGATGGACCCCGAACTCGATATGGAACCCGTCGCCGATCGTAAGCCAGCGCGCGCGAACGCTGGCGAGTACGCCAGCGGAACGGCTCGGCCGGTTCGCAAGGGCCGTCAGGCCAGCCGCCGAGGTAGCCAGCGCCGTCAGATAGGGCGCGATCGCTT
>JABWBA010000045.1 GCA_013360745.1 Chthonomonadales bacterium
CGTACGGTTTGCCAACCGGATCTTCGTGCACATTGAATATCTGACGAGCTCTCGCGTTCATCTGCATGAGAGCGCCTTTGCTATTGATCAGCAGCAGGCCGGCATAGAGGCTTTCGATCGTATGGACGAGCTTTTCCTTCTCCTCGACCAGTTCCCGATACATCTGTGCGTTGGCGATCACTGAGGCGGCGTTTCGGGACATCCGCTGGAGGAGCCCAACATCCTCCTCATTGAACTCACCGTCATAGCGCTTGTTATAGACACTCAATACACCGATCGGCACGCGATCGAGAACACGATTATCTTCGTCACGACGCTCAACAACAAGCGGTACCGTGACGCCGTTTCGGATATGGAGAAGCGCGACGTTCTCCTTAACGGTCCTGGGGTCCCGTATGGCATCGGCGATGATATATGGCTCTTCCTTACGGTACACCTCGCCGGCGACGCCTTCGGTCACCCGGACGCGAAGGATTCGGAGATCGGTGGCGCTGATCCCGTAGGCTGGGGCTCGAGCTACAAGGTCGCCAGACTCCTTATCGAGGATCATAATCACGCATTTCTCGGCCTGCAGGATCATAGCGACGCGCTGTACGAGCCGCTTTAGCGTCTCCTCGAACTCGGTGATCGATATCTGGCCTTCGGTTACCTCCGAAGCCTTCATGCCCTGCTGCAGTCTGACGATCTCGGACCTGGCCTTGCCGAGTTCCCGTTCTAGTTCCTCAACACGCGAGGTCAGAATGCCGATTTGATCGCCGTTCATGGACGAGGCCTCCAAAGAGCGTACATGGGCAGTTGGTAGACGCCCGATTATACCTAGTGTCCCACAGGCCACCATCTTCCGAGCTACCCTGTACCCAAATGGCTCCTCCCACCGCTGTTATTCGATCGGGTCCAGAGAGGATTGCGCAACCAGAAGCGCATTCACCTCGTAGTGTGTACGGATGGCCAGCGAGTCCCAGCCCGGTTACAGGGCTTTACTAGATGAAGGTATGGCACGCGCCCGTGCGGAGCAGTGGATGGCGGCGGCTGATCGGTTTCGGCGCGCTGTCGCAACCGATCGGCACTCCGGCGAGGCCTGCTTTCGGCTTGGATGGTCGTTGTGGAATCAGGCGATTCTTCAACAACCGTCACTCGCCGATCTGGGTATCGGGTATCTGGCGCAGTTAGCCGGATTGGACGGAGTAGCCCGACCTCGTGCCAGGCGCTTCACGGCACACAAGCGGCTCTTGAATGAAGCCGCTCACTGGCTGCGCGAAGCGATCGATCTGCGACCCGACGACGCGCAAGCGCATTATTACCTCGCTCGATGCCTGAAGGATCTTGGCTACAGGGCCGATGCAATGAGGATGGCTCGTCAGGCTGCGCAGATCGAACCCGGGAATCGACGGTACGGTGAACTGGCTGTCGCGTTCGAAGGAAACACCGCTACGGCAAGTCAGGAACCGAGGCCGCGATCGGACGACGGCGATTCCAGACGTTCGACGTGGGATGATATCATCCTTGCTCCTCGAACGAAACGTGAACTTCGACAGGTACAGCTGATGCTCGAAGAACCGGAAATGGCCAGAGAACTCGGCGTTCAGCCGCCGACGGGCATCCTGCTCAAGGGCAGTCCTGGTACTGGCAAGACCACGATCGCACGAGTTCTGGCTGCCGAAGCCAACTGCCGATTCTATACCATCAGTCCTGCCGATATCAATCAGATGTTCGTCGGCGAGTCGGAGAAGCGGGTACGAGATCTCTTCGAGACGGCGCGGTCGAACTGCCCTTCGATCATCTTCATCGACGAGATTGACGCTCTCTTACCTGCGCGCCAGGGAGGCGTTGCCGTGCACTACGACAAGGTGGTTAATCAGTTCCTCCAGGAAATGGACGGAATGACCCCGAACCAGCGCGTACTCGTTATCGGCGCCACCAACCGCGAGGATATGCTTGATCCCGCCGTTCGACGTGGTGGCCGTCTTACCAGAGAGATCGAGATCCCGCTGCCGGATGCTCGGAGCAGGCTCGAGCTGCTTCGGTTGTTTACGAGGGGTGTTAAGCTCGCTCCTGATGTATGCCTGGATAGGTTGAGCGAAGGCACCGAAGGTTGGTCCGGGGCTGACTTGCGGGCATTGATCAATGAGGCGGGCTTACAGGCCCTGGTCCGTTTGGCGGACGGGGCGAACGATGAAGCTCGATCGGTCACGATCGCCGACTTCGACGACGCGCTCGCTACTCTCGAAGGCAGGGCGGTGACCGACCGAGATTGACCCACGGCAGGTCCTCCCTGTATACTTGGGCCGCTATCACCGTACTGTGGCCCTGGTAGTCCAATCGGCAGAGACAGGCGACTTAAAATCGCCGTAGTGTGGGTTCGAATCCCTCCCAGGGCACTCGCGGCGTCTACACGATAACAACGCATGACAGTATTCGATATACCAAAGGACCCCATCCGTGCCCTTCGTCCATCGAGGGAGGAGTTTCGACGGCTTGCGTTTCCCGGTGCGGTGATCCCTGTAGCCAGAGAAGTTCTTGCCGACCGATTGACGCCGCTTTCGGCCTACGAACGCCTCGCCAGTCCAAATGGCTCATTCCTATTAGAGAGCGTTGAGGGCGGAGAGCGTATGGCCCGGTATTCCTATGTCGGAGCCGACCCGGAATGCGTGATCCGGACCCGGGGTTCCATCGTTACCCGTATCGAAGCGACCAACGTTGTCGAGAACCGCATTTCAGACGATCGCAGTCCGCTCGACGCCCTTCAGGACCAGCTGGCGAAGTACGAATGGGTCGATCTGCCCGGACTGCCCAGGTTCGCGGGTGGCGCGGTGGGTTACATCGCCTATGACGCCGTAAGGGGATTCGAGCGACTTCCTGATACTGGCGTAAACGACCTCGATATGGACGATTACGCATTCATGGTGACTCGCACGCTGCTGGCGTTCGATCACGTGCGGCATCGCCTGCATATTATCTGCACTGCCGTCGTAGCCGATGAACCAGACCGCGCCTTTGATGAAGCAGTGGAACGGATCGATTCGGTGGTGCAGCGCCTCAACGGACCCCATATACCTCAGCCCTGCACCCAGGGTCTTTCCATGCCGTTCATCCACACCAACCAGAGTCGTGCCGAGTATGAGGAGGCGGTCGAGACGTGTCGGGACTATATTATGGCGGGAGATGCCTTCCAGATTGTTCCTTCCGTTCGGTTCTCAGCCGATATCGGCTGTACACCTCTGGAGCTCTACCGGGCGCTCCGATCGATCAATCCGTCACCCTACATGTACTACCTTGACCTTGGAAGTGAGCAGGTCGTTGGCTCATCGCCTGAGATTCTGGCCACAGTTGAAAACGGGACAGTGACCGTTCGGCCCATTGCAGGCACACGGCCCAGGGGAGCCAATAACGAGGAGGACGCTGTATTAGCGGAGGATCTCCTCGCCGACGAGAAAGAGCGCGCGGAGCATATCATGCTGGTCGACCTGGGACGCAACGATCTCGGCCGCGTCTCAGCATATGGGAGTGTTGCCTCCGAACGCCTTATGACTATCGAAAAGTACTCGCATGTGATGCATATGGTGTCCACTGTGACCGGGCGGTTAGCGCCACAGAGAACGGCCTTCGACGCAGTCCAGGCATGTTTCCCCGCAGGCACACTAACCGGCGCCCCCAAGGTCCGTGCGATGCAGATCATTGATGAACTAGAGCCGACCCGCAGGGGTCTCTATGGGGGCGCAGTCGGCTATTTCAGCTTCAAAGGCAACGCCGATTTCGCCATCGCGATCCGGACGATGTATATCAAGAACGGGCGGGTCTATATGCAGGCCGGCGCCGGGGTGGTCGCCGATTCCGTACCGTCGCGGGAATATGACGAGTGCGTCAATAAGGCTCGCGCCCTGATCCATGCTGTCGCTCTTGCGCATTCGGGCCTGGAGTAAAGCATCGAACCATGGTCCTTGTGATCGATAACTATGACAGCTTTACCTACAATCTCGTACAGTATCTGGGCGAGATGGGTGCCGAACTTACTGTGTATCGCAATGATGCCATTCGCCTCGACGAGATCGAGCGATTAGCGCCGACACGGATCGTTATTTCACCCGGCCCCGGCGTGCCCCGGGATGCAGGCATCAGCCTGGACGTGATCCGTCGATTCGGACCTTGTGTTCCGATCCTTGGCGTGTGCCTCGGTCATCAAGCCATCGGTGAAGCCTATGGGGCAGAGGTTGTTCGGAACAGTCGCATCGTGCACGGTAAAACGTCCCGGATCCATCATACGGGTGAGGGTATATACGTCGGCTGCGAGAACCCCTTCGAGGCGACCCGCTACCATTCGCTGATCGTGCAACGAGACACCATACCTGAGGAGCTGGCGATCACAGCCTGGACCGCTGAAGGTGAGATCATGGGTCTGCAGCATCGAGCGCACCCTGTTGTCGGAGTTCAGTATCACCCGGAGTCCATCCTGACGAGTGAAGGCATGCGTATCCTCCGCAACTTCCTCGTGCTGTGACTCCCGGCATCGCAATCGGGCCGATATAGGCGTGCTCCGAAGCGCTTTGGACCGCTGAGGTATCATACGCGCATGTTCGATTACAGCGCACGCCAATGCGCACTTCGGGAGGCTTTGAAGCGTCGCGGCCTTGCCGGTATCCTTCTGTCCGCCACGGATCACATGCGGTACCTCACTGGATGGGCTGAAGCGCCCGGCGAACGCCTGGTCGGACTCTGGGTGCCTGCAGAAGACGCGCCTTCCTTCCTTGTTCCTCTTCTCTACCGCAGCGATGTGATCGCGCGTGCATGCGGCGACGCTCGAATAGAAGCCTATCACGATACCGACGGATGGCATTCCAATCTGAGCAGGATGCTCGCTACGGTCACAGATGGCAGCGAGGTTGCCGTCGACGAGGAGTTGCATGCGGGCCATCTGCTCGAGATCCTGCGCCTCGCTCCCACTGTCCGCTGGCTCGCAGCAGCCTCCGTGATGACCGAACTCCGCGGCGTCAAATCGTCGGAGGAGATTGCGGCGTTACGCGCATCGGCCGCGATCGCGGACGATGTATATTGCTGGACCCTCGGATTGCTCCGATGCGGAGCAACGGAAATGGAGATTCAGGACGCGATCGGTCGACGTTTTCGTGAGTGCGGCGCATCCGCGTCCTGGGCTATCGTCGCTTTTGGCGCCAACACCGCCATACCTCATCATCGCAGCAGCGCGAATGTCCTGCGTCGCGGTGATATGGTCGTGCTTGACCTTGGATGCGGACTGAACGGGTATCAATCCGATATCACGCGGCCCGTCTCGTATGGACCGGCGAGTCCTGAAGCCGCCATAATCTACACTATTGTGCATCGAGCCCATCAAGCCGCGCTACAGAGCGCTAGTCCTGGCGTCCCGTGCCGCGAGGTCGATCGCGCCGCCAGAACTGTGATCACCGAAGCTGGCTACGGCGACCGGTTTATCCACCGTACGGGTCACGGAATCGGCTTATCCACGCATGAACGCCCGGATCTATCGGAATCGGAGACCGCAGTGATCCAACCAGGCATGTGCTTCAGCGACGAACCCGGTATCTATCTAGACGGTCGATTCGGCGTTCGGATCGAGAACATCATCACCATCGTCGATGATGGAGCAGTGAGCCTCAACGCTCCAGCGCCCGGTGAACTACTCGAGTTGGAGGACTGAGACCATCCATGATGCGTGACGCTCTCGCCAAGATCGTCTGTCGGGAGGATCTTAGCCGTACAGAGGCGACCGACCTCATGGGATTCGTGATGGATGGCCATGCCACCGAGGCCCAGATCGGAGCGCTCCTTGGTGCGCTGCGGACCAAGGGTGAGGCGATCGAGGAGTTGGCTGGTTTTGCGCAAGCGCTCAGGAATCGGGCGATATCGGTCCGTCCTCAACGAACACACCTTCTCGATACATGCGGCACCGGCGGCGATTCCTCGGGCTCCTTTAATATCTCGACTGCATCGGCGTTTGTAGCGGCAGCCGCCGGCATTGGGGTGGCAAAGCACGGCAACCGTGCCGTCTCGGGTAACTGCGGGAGTGCGGATGTGCTCGAGGCCCTCGGGGCACGCATCGACATCAGTGAGGATCGAATAGCCGAGTGTATCGATACGGTGGGCTTCGGTTTTATGTTCGCTCCTCAGCACCATCCTGCGGTAAAACGGGTGAGCGGTCCTCGCAAGGAACTTGGCATCCGCACCGTCTTCAATCTACTTGGTCCGCTGGCGAATCCGGCGAATGTCACCTATCAGGTCGTGGGGGTTTTCGACGATTCTGTAGCGCCGAAGGTCGCTGAAGTGCTGGGTATCCTCGGGTGTGAGCGGGCGATGGTCGTTCACGGCTTTGACGGTGTAGATGAAATATCGACCGTAGGACCGACCCACATCAGCATCCTCCAACACGGTCGCGTATCGACTGAGACACGGATCCCCGCGGAGTTCAACCTCGTGCCTACAACGCTCAATACGCTCAGCGGAGGCGATGGACCGGATGAGCACGCCGCAGTCCTCCGACGCGTCCTTGAAGGGGAACGGGGCCCACGGCGAGATGCGGTCCAGGTGAACGCTGCGGCGGCTCTTATCGTCGCCGGGCTCGCCGATACATGGCGGGACGGGATCGCCCTTGCATCGAGCCTCATCACCTCAGGCAAAGCGATGAAGGTTCTCGACGATTATATCGCCTTCACACAAGCCGTGCATTAGGATGAGTGTCCTATCCGAGATCCTCGCGCAGAAGCGCCTTGAGGTTGATATCGCCAGGCGACGGATCCCGCTTCGTATGCTCAAGGAACGGCTGCTCGACGATCCTCCGCCAAGGGATTTTGCTGGCGCCTTATCAACAGCCGTTCGGCCGGCTTTGATAGCGGAAGTAAAGAAGGCCTCGCCGTCCGGCGGTATCCTGAGGAGCGACTTCGAGCCTGAAGCGATCGCACGCGCCTATGAGGTGAACGGCGCCGCTGCGGTGTCGGTCCTGACCGATGAACAGTTCTTTCAGGGCGCTCTCGAACACCTGCAGCGCGTGCGGGCAACCGTTTCGATACCCGTCCTCCGTAAAGACTTCATTATCGACGAGTATCAGATCTACGAGAGCCGTCACGCCGGCGCCGACGCTATCCTGCTCATCGCGGCTGCGCTTACCCAGCCGCAGCTTGAATCCCTCTTATCGATATCGCGCTCCCTGGGCATGGCATGTTGCGTTGAGGTGCACGACGAGATGGAACTGGAGTCGGCGCTGACAACCGATGCCCGCATTATCGGAATCAATAATCGGGACTTACACGTTTTCCGTACGAAGATCGAGACTACGCTACAGCTCATGGACCGGATACCTGCCGATCGTATCATCGTCAGCGAATCGGGTATCCGCACACAGCAGGATGTAGATCGTCTCCGCCGCGCCGGTGTGGATGCCATCCTCGTCGGAGAAGCCCTTGTACGACAGCCCGATATCGGAGCGAAAGTACGAGAGCTCCTTGCTCAACCGTCAGGGTGAACGGCAACTCGGTGATCCCTGTTGGCGAGGCTAAGTTGAACACAGATCGGATTCGAATCAAGTTTTGCGGTATCACACGACCGGAGGATGCCGCCTTCGCCTGCAGTCTCGGAGTCGATGCGATCGGCATGATCTTCGTGCCGGATACCCCTCGTTATATCGGCGATCGGCTGGACCTGATCACAGCCATCGATCGTGCGTGCGATCCGTTCGTATGTAGAGTCGCGGTGCTCGATCGCTTGTCGGCGTTCCTGAGGATTCCGCAACGCGTGTTCGATGCCATTCAGTACTACGAGGACGACCTGCCGCGTGACACCGTGGTGCCATTCCGACGTATTCGATCTCTACGGAACCAGGATCCGACCCCGTGCCCTGGGCATGATCATGCCTGGCATGTGGATGCGATGCACGCCCAACTCCTCGGCGGGACCGGCCGCCTCGGTGATTGGGCGTACGCTGCGCGGATTAGGAGCGCTGATGAGCTGCCTGTCATTCTGGCTGGAGGCCTACGGCCCGATAACGTCCGGAATGCGATCGAGGCCGTCCATCCCTACGCGGTGGACGTATCGTCCGGGATCGAGTCCGTCCCAAGCCTGAAAGATATGGCGCTAATGACATCGTTTGTCCGTGAAGTAAACGAAGCTCTCACTGCGATAGACTCCGTTGACCGGCGGCGAGCGACATCATGACCGCCCGCAAACGGTATATCGCCGCCATGGTCCTCGTGCTGGTCGGCATTGGCATCCACGCCTATCGCTGGATCATTCCGCCTTCGGAGCTTGCGAAGTCAGGCCTCCGGACCCGTGGAGAGGTGCTCTTCAAGGACAGCAGGCCAGCAGAGGGCGGATCCGATACCTATATCGTCACCTTCGTGTTTCCGGATCAGATGAATCGAAACCATCAAGTGATGCGCGTGGTGCCGGATAAGGGCGTCTGGGATCGGATGAAGGCCGGAGGTGAGGTTCGCGTTGTCTATATGCCGGACCGACCGGACGAAGCGTCTATCGAAGGAGCTGAGGGACTGGCGCGTCCGCATGATGCGGCCTACGCGTTCGTCGGTTGGAGCGCTGTACTCGCCGGCTTACTGATGGCATGGCTTGGAGTCCGTGACTCGACGCATTCCGAACCGGATGCGCCCAAGCCAATACGGAAACGGCCCAATGGAGGTACATCATGACCGAGGATTGGCGTACCTGCAAAACGCTGGGTCTTCTGCCTGATCAACGTGGTCGATTTGGATCGTACGGCGGCGCCTATGCGCCTGAGACGTTGATACCAGCGCTTACGGAACTAGAGCTTGCCTATGAGCAAGCCAAAATGGGCCCGACGCTGCGCGACGAACTACCCCGTCTGCTGAAGGACTACGTTGGGCGTCCAACGCCCCTGTACCCTGCCGCCAATCTCAGTCAACTCCTTGGCGCAAAAATCTATCTCAAACGCGAGGATCTCTGCCATACAGGCGCGCACAAGATCAATAACGCTCTCGGCCAGGCTCTCCTTGCGCGGGATATGGGCAAGACGAGGATCATTGCCGAGACCGGCGCCGGCCAACATGGCGTGGCAACGGCAACCGCGTGTGCCCTCGTTGGCCTAAAGTGCTTTGTCTATATGGGCGCCGAAGACATGCGCCGCCAGGCGCTTAACGTCGACCGAATGCGCCTGCTCGGAGCCGAAGTCATCGAGGTGGCAAGCGGGAGCCGGACGTTGAAGGACGCCACCAACGAAGCGATGCGCGACTGGGTGGCGAGCGTTAGAGACACCCATTATGTTATCGGATCGGCCGTTGGCCCCCATCCCTTTCCGATGATCGTTCGTGATTTCCAGGCTGTCATCGGAGCGGAGGCGCGACATCAGATCTTGATCCAGGCCAACAGCCTTCCCGATATCGTTATCGCCTGCGTTGGGGGAGGCTCGAACGCAATCGGCATCTTTACGGCGTTCCTGGATGACCCTGTTGAACTCATCGGCGTCGAGGCGGCAGGGAAGGGCCTCGAGACCGATGCGCACTGCGCCACGCTGGGCGCCGGACAACCCGGTATCCTGCATGGCAGCTTGAGCTATCTACTACAGGACAGCCTGGGGCAGGTCGGCCTGACACATTCGATATCGGCTGGCCTCGACTATCCCGGGGTCGGTCCAGAACATGCGTTTCTGATGGAGATCGGGCGCGTACGCTATAAAAGCGTTACCGACGCCGAAGCCCTTCAGGCGGCTTCCATGCTAGCGCAGACCGAAGGGATTATTCCCGCTCTGGAATCGGCGCATGCCATCGCTGCCATCAAGGGGATCGCAGCAGAAAGGGGCAAGGAGCCGTTGGTCCTGGTAAATCTCTCAGGACGAGGTGATAAAGACATGGATACTCTT
Organism: Chthonomonadales bacterium; assembly: GCA_013360745.1. Lineage (GTDB taxonomy): Bacteria > Armatimonadota > Chthonomonadetes > Chthonomonadales > CAJBBX01 > JABWBA01. The sequence continues at coordinate 9,854 of JABWBA010000045.1, forward strand.
TCGTCCGGGTTATCCGACAGCGATCAGCAATGAGCCGTCTGGACGCTGCCTTCAGAGATGCGCGATCAGCGAATCGCGCTGCGTTGATCTGCTATATTACCGCCGGCGACGGCGGCCTCCGGACGACAGTCGAGGCGGCTTGTGCGCTCGAGGACGCTGGAGCCGATGTGATCGAGCTCGGGATTCCGTTCAGCGATCCGATTGCCGATGGCCCAACCATTCAGAGCTCATGCCAGCGGTCGATCGCGGCGGGTACCACCCCGGGCGGCGTACTGGAGGCGGTTTCCCTTATACGGAAGCGATCGTCCATCCCGTTGGTCCTGATGACCTACCATAATCCGGTCCTTCGTTACGGTCATGCACGGTTTGCCGCGGATGCCGCTGGGGCGGGAGTTGACGGGACCATCCAGACGGACCTGCCGCCAGAGGAAGGTGAATCGTGGTTGGCCGAAAGCCGGCGCTGCGGGCTTGATACGATCTTTCTCGCTGCTCCGACGACCACAGAAGCGCGGCTTGAGCGCGTTTTGGATGTCACGACGGGCTTTCTCTACTATGTCTCACGTCTTGGAGTTACCGGTTCGAGGACAGATCTGCCAGCGGAGCTGGCCGAAGGCGTTCATCGCGTGAGGGCACGCTCCGTGGTTCCCGTTGGAGTTGGATTCGGCATATCCACGGCCGACCATGTGCGACGTATTGCGATGATCGCCGATGGGGCCGTTGTCGGCAGCGCTCTTGTGAAACTGTTCGCTGAAGCGGTCTCTCCAGCGGATGCGGTTCGTTGCGCCACAACGCTAACATCAAGCCTGGCGGCGGCCACACATCGGGTCTAAGCGCTACTTGGAACCGTACGCTGCGCTGGCGATCGTATTACGCCGTCGGGATATTGGTGAGAACGATAGAATCGTCACTCTTCTGACTTCGGAATACGGGAAGATCGAAGCCGCCGCCCGCGGCTCCCGTAAGGCCGGGGCCAGGGCCGCAGGAGCGTCGGAGCCGTTCACAGAGTTGAACTTGAGGATCGCTCATGGGCGTCGCCTGGACGTTGTGATCCAATGGCATGTCATCAACGCGCATGGCCACCTTCGCTCCAACCTATCGCAGCTCGCACGTGCCTCCTATATTTGCGAGGTCGCTGAGCTGTTCACGATCGACCACGATCCGTGCCCCGCAGTCTATGATCTTGTATCGGGCTCTCTCAGCGCTCTCGAGTCGGGATTTATCGAGCATGACGGGGCCGGACTCGACTGCGTGGTGCGCGCCTTCGAGGTCCAACTCGTCGAAATCCAGGGCTATGCGATCAGCACACGCGCCTGCTCCCACTGCGGTCGCGCGATTTCGCTCGATCATTTGGATGCGCGTTCGCCGTTCAGTCCGATGCTCGGAGGTGTACTGTGCTCCGCTTGCCGTTACCGAGCCTCCGATGCGTATAGCGTCAGTCCGGATGTCCTGCTAACGATCGAACGGTTGAAGACGCAGAACCTCGGCAACGCAGCCGATTTGCGATTGGATGCGACTCTGGCTAGCGAGGTCGGAAGGTGCCTTCGGTGGTTTCTTCGACATCGATGTGAGCGCGAAACGAAAGCCGCCACGTTCCTCGAGTTGATCCGCCATGATGAGGGCTTGGAGCGCGACGGCGACAGTATCCAATACCGAAGAGGAGATTAGCGCCATCCAACCGCCCCGCATCATGCTGTATTCCGTTCCGCTAGTCACGACGTGGGTCTTCGACGATACGCACCGCATCCTGTTCGATGCCGGCGACGGAGTCACGGCTATGCTGGATGCTCGTATCCATCGGATACGACTTGTCGCTCTGACACATGCGCACAGGGACCATTGCGCCGGCCTGCTCCAACTCCTCAATCTAACCGGGGGCAGCGGTGAACAGTCGGTCGTCTATCCTGCTGGGAGCGGCGCTCTTAAGGCTCTCTCGGGATTTCTGTGCAGCTTCGACGCTCGAACGACGGGTAAGACTACATGGGTTCCCATGGACGCGGACATCGTCCACCCGATCGAGCCGGCGCGCCATTATGTCCGTTCGTTTCCGACACAACATTATGAGCCGACCACCCCTCCAAGGACGATGAGTCTCGGCTATCAGATCGTTCGGTCGGTCGACAAACTCCGCCCTGAACTCGTGGGTCTGCCGCGTGAGGAAGTGGACCGCATACGACTGCGCGACGGTCGGCAGGCGATCACACAAACGGTAGAGGATATCCTACTGAGTGTGACCGGAGACACGATACCGATCGATCCAGCGTTGGTGCGAGGGAGCAGGGCGCTGCTCCACGAATGTACGTTTCTTGAAGAAGAAGAGACCCGAGATATGGTGAATCGCGGGCATCCGCATTCGTCGCTGGAAGACGCCCTGCTAACAGCACGAGAGGCTGAAGTCGAGCATCTGGGGCTATATCATATTTCCCGACGTTACGAAGACGGTCGGATACTGTCGACGGTTCGTGACTCCTGTGCGCGGCTTCGTATACCGTGTCGGGTCAGTGTTGCCTTACCCGGGCGACTATACGACGATCTCTTTTCGCATACGATCTGGGAGGGAACGGATGAACCCTGACGACCATCGTCAGTGGCTCAGGATGCTTGCGCGTAATGCGCCGGAGGTTGCCCCTGATCTGATCGGATGTCGCTTGATTTCGACGATTGGCAACGTTGTTACCGGAGGTAGGATCGTCGAAGCCGAGGCGTATACGCAGGACGATCCTGCCTGTCACGCGTACCATGGACGGCGTCCGCGCAACCTGAGCCTGTTCGGGCCTTCTGGCCATGCTTATGTATACCGGAGTTATGGCGTCCATTGGTGCGTGAACATGGTTACCGGCGAAGAGGGAATAGGGCAGGGGGTTCTGATCCGCGCCCTTGAGCCAGAAGTTGGCATCGATATCATGCGCCAGCGTCGCGGGATCGAGATCGAGCGCCTGCTCTGCAGCGGCCCAGGTCGTGTCGGACAGGCTCTTGCCATAACGGGTGACCTTGACGGCTCCTCGGTCTGCGGCCCTTATCTTTATCTGTACCCGCCAGAACGTTCTGCGCGTCGCATCGCACGAACACCGCGGATCGGCGTAACCTTGGGCGCAGAGCGTCTGTGGCGGTTCGTTGATGCCGATAGCCGCTATCTATCGCGTGGTTATCAAAAGGTAAAGGATTGACCGTTACTCCAGACCAGGGGTTCATGGGCATTGCTGCGGCTACCCTGATCGCGGCAGCAGCCTATCGATATCGCTGGCTAACCCTTGACGGTGCGCTGTCCGCCGCGGTGATGGGATCGCTTATCTTCGCCATCGGTGGAATGGTCTTTGCGGCTCCCCTGGTTGTCTTTTTCGCATCGTCTAGCGCACTCACACGACTCTCCGATCGCTACAAAACGCCGATTGCCCGGTCCATGAGTAAGTCAGGGCCTCGTAACGCCCGTCAGGTGCTTGCCAATGGGGGAGTGGGCTGCTTGTTGGCTATGAGAGCTGCGATGTCCGGTTCTGGATCGTCACTTAGCGCCCGGGACTGGCTGCTCCTGTACCTGACGACACTTGCCTTCGCCAATGCCGATACATGGGCGACGGAAATCGGGATACTCTCACGTCAGGAGCCCAGGCTGGTTACGACCATGAAGCGGATCCCGGCCGGATCCAGCGGTGGGATCACGATCGCGGGAACAATCGCCGCGCTCATCGGGGCTGTGCTCATACCGATATCCGCGGCCGTGGTTTGGCCAATACGCTCCGTTGACCTTCTCTGGCGGATCGATGCGGCCGAGATCCTCGCCGTTGGATGGGCCGGCTGGATCGCCTGTTTCGTCGACAGTATTCTCGGAGCCACGATCCAACGCCAGTATCACTGCACGAAATGTGAACGTACAACCGATCTGCCGATGCATTGCGGAACGGCGGCGCCGCCGATCGAGGGCCGGCGCTGGATATCGAATGACGGAGTCAACGGCATCGCATCTATAACGTCGATCCTGATCGCCTGGTTCCTACTAAAAAGCTTCGCTTGGCCGATCCGCTGATGGGGTATGCACCGCTTGACAATAGGCGGGGCGACACGGTATTATTGATTTCAGTATCGACCTCCATGATTCAGTGCGCATAGCAGATACTTGTCTGTGACGCCTACATGGATTCGTTTCCCGTGATTCCCACTGACGAGATCATCCTCATCCTCGATTTTGGAGCGCAGTACACTCAGCTCATCGCTCGTCGTATACGTGAATGCGGCGTGTACTGCGAAATCCTTCCTTATACGGTGGCGCCGGCACAGATCAAGGCTCGGCGACCGCGGGGCATGGTGCTATCAGGAGGTCCATCGAGCGTCTATGAGCCGGGCGCACCGATGCTCGACCCACTCCTGTATGATATGGATATTCCTATTCTCGGAATCTGTTATGGCCATCAGGTGATGGCGCATCAACTCGGCGGCAACGTCGTTCGAGCTCCGATCCCGGAGTACGGATCAACCCGCCTTGAACTGATCGATCGGCATGACCTACTGGCAGATCTGCCGGACAGCGCTGAATGTTGGATGAGCCACGGCGACATCGTAATGGAGCCCCCAGTTTCATTCACAACGCTTGCCCGAACGTCCACAACACCGGTGGCAGCCATGGCTGACGAAAACGCCAGACTCTATGGCGTGCAGTTCCATCCTGAGGTAATCCATACACCGTACGGGAAGGATGTCCTCAATCGGTATGTGCGCGATATATGCGGGTGTGCGGGTCGCTGGTCTCCTGGATCGTTTATCTCAGAATCGATCGATGCTATCCGCGAGCGAGTGGGGGATGGGCGAGTCGTCTGTGGAGTATCAGGCGGCATCGACTCTTGCGCCGTGGCGGCGCTCGTCCATCGTGCCATAGGAGACCGGTTGACCTGTGTATTCGTCGACCATGGTCTGCTGAGACAAGGTGAAGCCGATGAAGTACGGCGCGATTTCGCCGATGCCCTGGGCATTCATCTGATTTCCGTCGACGCAGCAGAGCGATTTCTCAGCCGTCTGGTAGGTGTGCTGGATCCGGAGAAGAAGCGCAAGATCATCGGCGAGGAGTTCGTTCGGGTGTTCGAGGAGATCGCACGGACGATACACGGTGCGAGCTTTCTAGCCCAGGGGACACTATATCCGGATGTCATAGAAAGCGGAGTGGGACACGCCGCCACCATCAAAACGCACCACAACGTTGGGGGCCTGCCGGAGACGATGGGCCTTCAGGTGATCGAACCCCTTCGTTATCTCTTCAAGGACGAAGTGCGGGCGGTAGCGAAGGAACTTGGTCTACCTGATAGTATAGTATGGAGACATCCGTTTCCCGGACCTGGCCTCGCAGTGCGGATTGTCGGCGAGGTCAACCGCGACAACTTGCGGATGGTACGACAGGCTGACGCCATATTCCTGGAAGAACTCAGGGCATCGGCACATTATCACGATACATGGCAGGCGTTCGCGGCGCTATTGCCCGGTATCCGTAGCGTCGGAGTAATGGGCGATGATCGCACCTACGCGCATCCGATCATCCTGCGCGCGGTTGTAAGCGACGACGCGATGACAGCCGATTGGGCACGTCTGCCGTACGATCTTCTCCAGAAAGTAAGCAACAGGATAACGAACGAGGTAAAGGGCATCAACCGTGTGGTGTACGATATCAGCTCCAAACCTCCGGCGACCATTGAGTGGGAATAACCGACTCCCTATCGATCGAATCGGATGACCCCGGGGTACTGATATCCGCAGAGGCCCTTCGAGACCGCGTTCTTAGCCTTGGGAGCGCGTTGACTGCACGTTACGTGAATCGACGGCCCATCTTCGTCATCGTTCTCAAGGGTGCGATGATCTTTGCGGCTGATCTGGTAAGGGGTGTTCCTATCGAGGTGGAACTTGAGTTCATTCATGCGTCGTCCTACGGTATGGGCGCTCAGAGCGACGGCACCATCGAGGTTATACCATCCTGGACCCGGCCTCTCACTGGTCGGGATGTCGTCATCATCGAAGATATCGTCGATACAGGAGTAACCTTACACTGCATCCGTGCGCATATTGAGAGCCAGCGCCCCGCCACCATCGAAGCGTGTGCGCTTTTGGATAAACCGGGCCGTCGCCGAGTCGAAGTTCCTCTCGAATACGTCGGCTTTCAAATCGAGGACGTCTTCGCCGTCGGATATGGACTGGACTACGCGGAGCGATTCCGCAATCTACCCTACATAGGTGTGGTAAATACGTGAGACGTATGCGTGCGCAGGCCGCCCCATCGGGCGCCAAACCAATGTCCCATCGCTCATCTGGCTCTAGAAGCCGGAACTCGGATCCAGACACTGGACCACCGGCCGTAGATCCAGGCCATGGCGGCCTCTCTGAGCCCGGAACCCCGGGCAGCGGAGGCGCTGATGGGCTGGTCGATCGAAACGCCGCGGTTCCGGCAACAGGGGTGCTGGAAATCCTTCCGGATGGCTGGGGCTTTCTCCGACGGAACGACTTTGTTCCACACTCCGATGATATCTACGTCTCGCAGACACAGATCAAGCGGTTTGGACTTCGGACCGGTGACCATGTCTCCGGTCAGGCAAGACCGCCCAAGGAAAGTGAAAAGTACTACGGTCTTCTCAGGGTAGAGCAGGTTAACGGCCTAGAACCTGAGGTGGCACGGGCCAGGGTTAGCTTCGATGATCTGATCCCCATTTACCCGAACGAACGGATCGTGCTCGAGACCACGTCAGGCGAGATCTCCGGACGACTCATTGACATCGTAGCTCCCATCGGCAAAGGGCAGCGTGGGATGATCGTTGCGCCGCCGAAAGCGGGAAAAACCACTCTCCTGAAGACCGTAGCCAACGCAGTCGCTGCGAACCATCCGGATATGGTACTCCTCGTTCTTCTCATTGATGAGAGACCCGAAGAGGTAACGGATATCCGTCGCTCGGTTCGGGGTGAGGTGATCAGCTCGACGTTCGACGAAACACCCGAGAACCATATGCGAGTGGCCGAGATCGTTCTTGAGCAGGCAAAGCGGCTCGTCGAGGCGGGCAAGGATGTCATCGTCCTGATGGACAGTCTCACCCGCTATACGCGAGCCTCGAACCTTACCGTGAACCCAAGCGGGCGAACGCTATCGGGTGGGCTAGATCCTGCTGCTCTATATCGCCCCAAGCGGTTTTTTGGGGCGGCCCGTAACATCGAGCATGGCGGAAGCCTGACGATTCTGGCCACGGCCTTGATCGAGACCGGTAGTCGAATGGACGACCACATCTTCGAAGAGTTCAAGGGTACGGGCAACATGGAGCTGGATCTGGACCGTGCGCTGGCCGACAGGCGTATCTTTCCGGCAGTCGATATCCTCCGTTCCGGCACACGCCATGACGAGCTGCTATACGACGAGGAAACGCTCCGCAAGATCACCCAGCTCCGCCGGCTGCTTGCTGGACTACCCAGCGTCGAAGCTACCGAACTTCTTATCGATCGGCTGAAACATACGAAGTCCAATCTGGAGTTTCTCAAGGTCGTCGATCGCGCGTCCAAGAGCGGCGGAGATATGGGCTGACATCGCGATAGATTATGGAGCCCGATGGGATGTATGAAGACTGGGAGCTTCCCGATGAGCTGCCATCTGAGGATGCTGACTCGATCCGCGAACAGGGTCTAGATGAGAAGGCCGTGACTGTGGTCGGTGTATTTGAGCACGCGGCCCCGAACGCGGACGAAGGTCTCATACAGAGATTCGTGCTTCTCCAGGATCGAGAGGAACGGAAAGTGCCGATCTGGATCGGGCCATTCGAAGCGTTTGCGATTCATACCGCTATCGAAGGTCAGGTACTGGATCGTCCCATGACGCATGATCTCATCCGCCTCCTCATCGATCGGCTTGGAGCGCATGTCGATCAGGTGATCGTCGATGACCTGTGGCAAGAGACCTATTATGCGAAGCTGCATCTCACGCGTGCCGACGAGAGCTTCGAGATCGATTGCCGCCCATCCGATGCGATCGCCATCGCCGTACGAACCGGCGCTCCTATCTTCGTCGCCGAGCGGGTGTTCGAAACGGTCACTCCTCCCGATTTGACATAACAGACATTATCGGACATTATATGCCCGGACATGGAAAGGCCCTGCATCGTTGCTGCAGGGCCGCTCACCAACTCCGTACCGGCGCCGCGGAGCGCTCAGGCGCTACTGGCATCCGCGCTGGATAACTGTGATTGCAGGTCGCGCATTCGTACGCGACACTCATCGAGTATATCGCGGACATCTCGAAGATCCGATCGATCTGCGGCGCCGGTCCGCATGCGCCACCAGTACAAACTGGAGACCACGGCAAGCGCCGCCGCAGCAGCAATAAAGGTTATGGCGACGGATGATCTCGAACCGGTCTCAGCCATGGAGTTCGAACCTAGAGCTGGATCCGCCGCTCACCATGGGCCTCATCTTCGAGCGATCTGAAGACACGCTTGACGAAGGCCTTGAGCTCCATGGGGTTGAACGGCTTGGTAAGATAACAGTCGACTCCAGACTGCCAGCCACGGAATACGTCCTGATCCTGGGCTTTAGCAGTGAGCATGATCACCGGGATATCGCGTGTCTCAGGATCCTTCTTCAGATTCTGCAACACCTCAAATCCGTCCATATAGGGCATCATGACGTCGAGGACGATTAGATCCGGGCGCTCGCTGGCAACCTTTTCTAGGGCTTCACGGCCGTCGTAGGCGGTTACAACCTCATAGCCCTCCCGCTCAAGGTTCACCTGAACGAGCCGTACAATCGCCTTCTCGTCGTCAACCGCAAGTATCTTCTTGGGCATGCTGACGTCTGTCCCCTTTCATCGATATCCAGTACGAACGTCTACGTTCTATACGCTGCACGCGCAACGGATGTTATGCAGGATGATATCACAACTCCTCGACGCTGTCAACGGAGCTTTGCGCCGCGGACCTCTCCCCCTCAGACCATGGACCTGGCTCCAGTACCGAGTCCAATCGCTCAGCCAACCTCATGATCAGAGCCTGGATTATCCCGTTCTTTGAGAGGCTTGCCAGACGACCGTCGTACGTGGCGGAGCCTTCCCCAAAGACCTGGACAGGGGGTAGAGGATGGCGCTGATACGGTATCGATACCTGCTCGATCATCGCCCGTCGATTACGCGCCTGCGCACCGCCTGCCGCCTTCAGACCGTCCTGATAGACAAGATCACATCGTGTGGCCTCGGTAAAGCAGTCCGGATGGGCCGTTATTCCGACGGCCTTCTTAGAGCCTGTACGGGTGACATGGCCGTGATCCGCAAGGGCATCTGAGATAGCGCTCATGATCACCTGGTGTGACATCAAGACGCTTTGCCCTGCGATGCCCAGGGCATCTATTGGACAGGCTACCGATATCGTTAGGTCTCCGCCATGGAGCACCCCGCTACCTCCGGTGGGTCTGCGTACGATCGTCAATCCGAGGCCGGTTCTCAAGCGATCGAACTCCTGACCGGACAACCGTTGATGTCGGCCAAGCGAGACCGATGGCCGATTCCATTCGTAGATCCGAACGGTCGGCGGTGATGATCGATCACCCACGAGACGGTAGAGAGCGTGATCCAATGCCATAGTGAGCGCAGGCTCCGCAGGCGTATCAAGAATCAGTCGGAACCGTGTCACCGACATTGCGCCATCGTACATCCAGCTGCTTCACGGCTGCAGTCTCGTCGAGTCGACCGACTACAGTAGAATGCGGAGCGTTCTTGACCAGTTCAGGATCTGTTTCGGCTTCCTCGGCGATGGCAATCATCGCATCACAGAAGGCGTCCAGGGTCTCTTTGCTCTCGGTCTCCGTGGGTTCAATCATCATGGCCTCTGGAACGATCAGCGGAAAATAGTTTGTGGGCGGATGGAAGCCATAATCCATCAGCCGCTTACTGATATCGAGGGCTTTGACACCGTTTTTGGAGCGTTGCTTCGAGGTCGAGAGCACCACTTCGTGCATACAGCGTTCCGGATACGGAATATGATAATGCGAGGCCAGGCGGGCCCGAACATAGTTCGCATTCAGAACGGCGGTCTCAGCGACTTCGCGGAGCCCTTCGAAACCAAGGGTGCGGAGATAGGCGTAGGCTCGGACCGCAACGAGAAAGGCTCCGTAGAAGGTATGGATTCGTCCCACGGAATGATCCCCTACCCTGATCCAGTCGTACGAACCCGTGCTCAGGCGGGTTACTCTCGGCATCGGAAGATATGGCGCAAGGGTCTTGCCGACGGCGATGGCTCCACAACCAGGTCCGCCTCCCCCGTGAGGGGTCGAGAACGTCTTGTGTAGGTTGAAGTGCATCACATCGAAGCCCATGTCGCCGGGGCGAGCTTTGCCGACGATCGCATTCATATTCGCACCGTCGCAGTAGACGAGTCCGCCCGCTTCGTGAACGAGCCGGCATATCTCGAGCACCTCCGATTCGAAGAGGCCCAGGGTGTTGGGATTGGTGAGCATCAAGGCGGCTGTTTGCTCACTAAGCCCGGCTTTGAGCGCCTGCATATCCGTCAGGCCTCGCGAATCCGTCGGCAAGCTCCGCACCGTAAACCCACAGCGGGCCGCGCTAGCCGGGTTCGTACCATGGGCCGAGTCCGGGATCAGAACCACAGTGCGCTCCATGCCGTGACTCTGGTAATGAGCCCGAATCATCATCATACTGAGCAGCTCGCCGTGAGCGCCAGCTGCTGGCTGGATCGTAGCCGCTTCGAGCCCAGCGATTTCGGCAAGCGCACCTTCCACAGCATAGATCAGAGCCAACGCTCCCTGCACCTGGGCAACATCCTGCATAGGATGAAGCCGAGTGAGTCCCGGAAGCCGCGCGATGGCTTCGTGTGCCTTCGGGTTGTACTTCATCGTGCAGGAGCCGAGAGGATAAAACCCTAGGTCAATCGCATAGTTTCGGTGTGACAGACGGGTGTAATGGCGTACGACATCCAGCTCAGATAGCTCGGGCAGCGGAAGCGCCTCGCGCAGCTGGACTCCAGGAAGAAGATCGCGGATCGGTTGCTCGGGCACGTCGCAGGTCGGAATGGTCGCGCCCGTCCGTCCGGGAACGCTCTTCTCAAAGATCAGCGGCTCCTCTTTCATAGTCCACCTGCCATGATGTCCGCCAGGGAAGCAGCGAAGTTCTCAATATCCGCTCGCGACCGATTCTCGGTAACACAGACGAGGAGACAATCGTGGTACTCCGGATAGGCCTCACCGAGCCAGAAACCACCGATAATACCGCGGTCTCGAAGTGCGCGCGAAATGTCCGGCACCGCGAAGCGGGTATCGATCCGAATAACGAACTCTTTGAAGAACGGATGTTGGATCGGAATGCCAATCCCGGGAATGGCGCCCAGCAACCCGGCCGCATAGTGGGCCTTCTGCAGGCACAGGTGAGCAACGCCCTTCAACCCCTCGGGTCCTAGAGCCGCCAGGTGGATGGTCGCCGCCAGCGCAAGCAGAGCTTCATTGGTGCAGATGTTCGATGTAGCGCGCTCTCGGCGGATATCTTGTTCTCTAGTACGCAGCGTCATCGTGAAGCCCCGCCGCCCTTCGGAATCATGGGTTCTGCCAACGATACGGCCCGGGAACCGACGGATAAGATTCTGGCGGCAAGCGAAGAAACCCAGCAACGGTCCCCCGAACCCCATGGGGCAGCCGAAGCTCTGAGCCTCCCCCACCACTACATCAAAGCCATAGGCGCCCGGTGGTTCGAGGAGCGCAAGAGAATGCGGATCGACCGCGATCACCGATTGCACCCCACGATCCCGGCATATCCCGCTGATACCATGCAGATCCTCGATTACCCCAAGGAAGTTCGGGCTCTGCACAAGGACTGCCGCGGTCTCCATAGCGATCGCGTTATGAAGCTCCGCTAGATCGGAGCGTCCATCACCGCATCCGATCTCAACATAACATGCGTCTGCCGCCTTAAGGTATGTTCGGAGCACCTGTCGATAATGGGGATGAACCGTTCTCGATACGACAACGCGACGCCGTCCGGTCATGTCGACACACATCAAAGCCGCTTCGGCCATCGCCGTTGCGCCATCATACATGGATGCGTTCGCGAGATCCATGCCAGTCAGGATGCAGATCAGGCTCTGGAACTCGTAGATGGCCTGCAGCATCCCCTGGCTTAGCTCTGGCTGATACGGTGTATAGGCGGTTGCGAACTCGCCGCGACTAGCAAGCGCATCGACCACCGCCGGAACGTGATGGTCGTATACTCCTGCGCCAAGGAAGGATATCGCTTCATCCGTCGAGGTGTTCGCACGGGCGAGCTCTCGCATATGTCGGCCCAGAGTTGCCTCATCCATGCCTGACGGGAGGCTCAGAGGCTGTTTTAGACGCGCATCGATTGGAAGGGAACAGAAGAGTTCGTCGATGGATGGAACGCCGATGACCTCGAGCATTGCGGCCCGGTCAGCGTCGGTGTGCGGCGTGTAGCTCAATGATCGGACTCCTTGAGATACTCTGCATATTCGGCCGCGCTCAGGAACGTCGGTGAGGACTCGATGTCGTGCGGTTCGATCCGTATCATCCAGCCGCTACCGTAGGGATCCTGGTTGACCGCCGCGGTGTTGTCGCTCAACGAGAGGTTCGCCTCCAACACCTTGCCCGCAATCGGTGCGTAAAGATCCGACACGGCTTTCACCGACTCAACCGTTCCGAAGACCGCGTCTTTGTCCAGCATTGCTCCGGCTTCGGGTAACTCCACATAGACGACATCACCCAGCTCAGTCTGAGCGTGATCCGTGATTCCGATCGTCCACTCCGTTGCGTCCTTCCGGATCCATTCATGTGTTCGTGTATACAATAGACCGTCAGGAATACTCATTTCATCCCCTCCTAGTGTGCTATGAACCGGTGCGGCTCTTCAGCAGCATGCCTGATTTCGCGACCAACACGCCTGGATGCGGCGTACCCCGTATATCGATGGTGATCTTTGCGTCTCGTCGCGCATGATCGGCCTGGATGTACGCCATACCGACCGCCGTATTCCGTGTCACAGCCAGAGCGCCACTCGTTACAACACCGAGAGGTTGGCCCGCTATCATGACTTCATATCCGGCTCTTGGAATGGCCCTGTCTTCCATCACGAAACCCATTAACCTCCGGGACGGACCCTTTTCTTTGGCTTCGAGTATCCGAGCCCGGCCGATGAAATCACCTTTATCCAGTTTGACTGCGAACATCAGACCGGCCTCAACCGGTGTAGTGCTCTGATTGATCTCGTTTCCGTACAATGGGTATCCAGCCTCGATCCTGAGGGCGTCACGCGCCCCTAGACCACACGGAACGGCGCCCACCTCAAGAAGCGATCGCCAGAGACCATCTGCGTCCTCTGCAGAAACAATCAACTCGTAACCGTCTTCGCCCGTATAGCCAGTTCGGCATAGACGAACCCTGCGGCCAGCGATCGTATCTTCGACCGTGCCGAAACGTGCTAGTGCGTCGAGGCCGGAGCCATGGAGCCGTGTAAGCGCCGAGAGCGCCGCTGGCCCCTGCACGGCGATCATTGCGGTGTCACCGGTCTGGTCATGAAACGTCATAGGATTGGCGCAGCCTGCTCCCAGGATGGCTAGATCGTCCTTGCGGTTTGCAGCGTTGACGATTACCAGCCAATCGTCGTCCAACAGGCGATATACGATAATGTCATCAACGATGCCACCGGCCTCGTTCGGAATCAGGGAATACTGCGCCTGTCCGTTCTGCAGGGTGGCGATATCGTTTGTTGTCCTCCTCTGTATATGGTCCTGTGACCCTCGCCCACAGATGCGGTAACGACCCATGTGGCTGATATCGAAGATGCCTACATTGTCGCGCACCGATCTTGCCTCTTCCAGTATGCCGCTATAGGAGACGGGCATGGAATAGCCGGCGAACGGTACCATACGCGCTCCGAGGGCCAGGTGCGCCTCGTGCAGGGGGGTACGGAACAGGTTATTGTCGCTGCCACTCATGGCCTGGCCTTTCTTAATACGTTGTTCGATATCGTCGCTACCGGACCATCCGTTTGATATCCGAGGATGATCGCTCAGCGAGCAGAACGTCCATACAGCCTTCCCGAACAGTGATCTGCCTTATCTGCATGCCCGATATCATGGGAGTCATCCTGTTCATCATCGCCCGAGGGTCTAGGGCCCCCATGAGCACGGTTTCGAGGGCCGGAGGCGCTTGTTTTCGGTTGATCCAGAGCCGGATATCAGCCCAGGCTTCGTCCTGTGCCTGATCAGCGATCTCGGCCAGAGCCGTTATTCGGCCCGGCATTATCGAGCTAGATGCCTCGATCAACGCCCGTCCCGGTTCGAGTATAACACTCAGATTACGGAGCTGTGGCAGTTCTCTTGCAAGGATCGCTTCCAGAGCCTGAGCGGTCACCGTGACGCACACGGTAGATGCCGATCGATGCACGAGCTCCGGTTTAGCGTAGACAATGAGAGCCGAACCGTCGAGGGTAACTCGTGTTGCGGCGGTCCGGAGTCGCGCAGGCACGCCCTGTTCGATCTCGCAATCGGTCGCATTGATGATTGTGCGATCGACATAGACCGGTACACGCGTCCTACCGTTCGGGACAAGACCGAAATCGGGCCTGAGTCGCCCGCCCGTGATGCGTATCTCGGCCACGGAGGCTCGGCCAAGGAGTTCACCCATCGGACCTCGAGGTGTAATCGCCGTGCGTACCGTACCGCCATCCACCATTTGTCTGCCAAGACGGTACAGGGCCTGCCTGCCCCTGGAGTTCAATCCTGTAGATACAAGGGTCCAGATCAGAAGACCAAGGACAATATCACGTTGATGCCCGTTCACAGGCCGACGACCGAGGGTCCGCGAAGAGGGTTAACGCCCAAGGTAGGCTTGACGAACCCGACCGTCTTCCAACAGGTCGCTAGCCTTTCCTTGCATCGTGAGATCGCCCGTTTCAAGTACATAGCCTCGATGCGCTACTCGAAGGGCCTGGAATGCGTTCTGCTCGACAAGCAGTATCGTAACGCCCTGGCGGTTGATGTCCTCGATGATCGCAAAGATCTGTTGCACCAGAAATGGCGCCAGTCCGAGCGATGGTTCGTCTAAGAGCAGCAACTTTGGACGGGACATCAGCGCACGGCCTATTGCCAGCATCTGCTGCTCTCCACCCGAGAGAGTACCACCCAACTGAGCGATACGCTCCTTCAGGCGGGGAAAAAGCTCCAAAACCCGTTCCATATCTGCCGTCACCTCAGCACGCCTGGTATACCTGAGGTACGCTCCTAGCTCCAGGTTCTCCTTAACAGTTAGATTGGCGAAGATCCGCCTCCCCTCCGGGCTCTGGCAGATCCCCTGCCCAACCAGCTTATGGGCCTCCGTACCGACGATGTCGTGGCCCTGGTATAGAACGCGACCTCGACTAGGCTGCACCAGTCCGGAGATCGCCCGAATAGCGGTGCTCTTACCCGCGCCATTGGCGCCGATCAGCGTGACGATTTCGCCCGTACGCACCTCGAGACTCACGTTGTTGAGCGCACGGATGGCGCCATAGCGCACTTCCAGTCCCTCGATGGACAACATCACACGACCTCAGTACCGAGATAGGCGGCGATAACCTCCGGATTCGTGCTGATCTCCTCGGGATTGCCTTCCGCGATGATCTGTCCGTAATCGAGGACGTATATCCGCTCGCAGATTCCCATGACGAGCCTCATGTCGTGTTCGATGAGTAAGATCGTAAGGTCATAATCCTCACGAAGACGCTGAATCAGCACCATCAGGTCGGCCTTTTCCTGAGGGTTCATCCCAGCTGCCGGTTCATCAAGCAACAACAAGCGGGGCGATGTGGCAAGCGCACGAGCTATCTCCAGCCGCCGTTGTTGGCCATATGGGAGCGAGGTTGATTGTTCATCCGCAAGGCCGTCGAGATCCAGTCGTTCCAGAATCGAGAGGCACTCTCCACGTAGTCTGGCGTCCTCTGATCGCTGGCCGAGGCTCTGGGCGATCGCAGCCATGAGTCCTGTGCGCGCCCGGATATGGGCGCCGACCATTACATTCTGCAGAACCGTTAACGACGGAAACAGACGGATGTTTTGGAACGTGCGGGCAATGCCAGACGCGGCGACTCGAGACGGTCTCATACCGTTGAGACGGCGTCCCATGAAACTGATGTCGCCCTCGTTGGGCGCGTAGACGCCAGTCAACAGATTGAACACAGTGGTCTTGCCGGCTCCATTCGGTCCGATGAGGCCGACCAGCTCTCCTTTATCGACATGCAGCGAAACACCCGCCACGGCGGCTAAGCCGCCGAAGAACCGGCTCACCCGGTCAACAACGAGGAGATCGCTCACTCTGCATTGCCCGATACCGCTGGTGAACGTCTCAGGCGCTTCCATAGACGGGCGAAGGTGCCAAATCCGAGCTCACGATTCCCCAGAAATCCCTGTGGGCGAGTCAGCATAATCACGATAAGGGTGACGGAAAAGATGAGCATCCGATAGTCCTTGAGAAACCGAAACACCTCGGGCAGGGCGGTCAGTACGAATCCGGCCAGGATAGCGCCCGTCGCGCTACCGGTACCCGCAAGGACGACCATGGTCGTGATCATGATCGAGACATCCATTCCGAAGATATCGGGGCTTATGCCAGTAAAGAAGTGCGCATAGAGAACACCCGCCGCGCCCGCGAACATGGAGCCAATCACGAACGCGGTCACCTTAACCCGTGTTGTGTCGACCCCCATCGCCTCTGCAGCTATTTCATCCTCCCGTACAGCCAGCCAGCTCAGGCCGCGCGAACTCTGCATCAGGTTGCGAGTAAGCAGTGTAACCAGGCATAGAGATCCGAAAACCCAGAACGCCGCCAGATCACCGCTCGAAACCAGAGTCGGTATGCCGCTTAATCCACGCGCTCCCCCGACCGCGTCCACGTTTAGCAGTATCACGCGGATGACCTCTCCGAACCCCAGCGTCAGGATCGCAAGGTAGTCACCTCGAAGACGGAGGCTTGGGGCGCCGACGATCAAGCCGGTAATGCCGGCTGCGCATGCGCCGAATACGAGGGCGATCAAGAGGTTGAGGATATCTCCCTGCGGTACGCCAATCTCAAGGAAGGACAGATGGTGCGCAAGGACGGGGCGCCACAGAACCGTCCACGCAGCGCCGACATAGGCGCCCACCGCATAGAAACCCGCGTGGCCTATCGAGAACTGCCCTGTAATCCCGTTGATCAAGTTCAGACTGACGGCCAGCGTCGCCGCTATGCCGCACTGGATGAGTACGAGATAGTAGTAGGTTTCCAGATTCCGGCTGAGCAGAATACTCAAAGCAGCCAGGCAGCCAGCGCCGCCGCAAAGGCCCAGTATGCGCTTGATCAGCCAGGGGGCCACGGCCTAGACCTTCTCGGTTACAGGGCTACCCAACAAACCGGTAGGCCTCACGAGGAGCAATAGGATCAGTACGAGAAATGCTATAGCGTCTCGAAAAGCGCTGTACTGCGACCCGGCAACGAACGCTTCGGCAACGCCCATCAAAATGCCTCCGAGCGCGGCTCCCGGCACACTGCCCGCGCCACCCAGCACCGCGGCGACGAACGCTTTGATCCCCGGCATCAAACCGAAAAGGGGCGTGATCTTTA
>JABWBA010000004.1 GCA_013360745.1 Chthonomonadales bacterium
ATGGATCTGGTAGCCGTGGAGGAACGCTTCGGCAGCTGGATGGCGCAATACGCCTATGCCAACCTAATCACCCAGGATAAGCTGCTGGAAATGGGCCGCGTGGATAATGGGGCCGTGGTGGTCGGCGGAAGGCGGTTCACCACACTGATCGCGGCTTTCGAGCCTTTTCCCATGCCCGGACTTCTCCCGCTCATGGAACAACTCGCTGCGACCGGCGGCAGGGTCATCTGGTCCGGTCCGCCACCGGTACTTGGCCGAGATGGTGTACCGGCCCTCGAGACATGGGGCAAGCTCTTCGGCGTCTCCTATCGTCCCGAGGCCGAGGAAGGGTTAATGGCGCCCGGTCGACGCGTGATCTTCGAGGGAGCGCTCGGCAATCTCGAACCGCAAACGATCCTCACCGACCTCCTGATCGACCACGTCTATCCCACGACACCCCTTGAGGGGGTGGAAGTGCTCGCCCGGACCCAGGCGGGCGTTGTTGGAACGCGCCGCATATTCCCGGGCGGCGGCAGCGCGATCACCCTCGGTTTTCGACCCCGTGATGACCAATCCGGGTCTCTCGGTTACGAAAGCCGTACATGGTTCGAAGCGCTTCTGGCCCTTGGCGCCTATCCCGGATCCGGTCGGTGGCCAGATACCAATGACAATACGGAATACCTCTCTCGAACGACGCGGTATCTCTTCTGCCGCTTTCCCAATGGCACGGTGGCGGTTGCACCACACCTCCGTGATGTCCCGGAGGATTGGGACGGGGGCTTTGCTCGCGATGCGGTGCGTGATGCGGCAGCGATGAAGCGAGTCGCACTCCCCTCGGAGGAGATCGATCTGCAGGGCGTCCGGGTGCATGGCCATAGTGTGACCTACAACGGCCGATGGTCGATGGCGTTTCGGATGGGCGCCCGTGACGGGGTATCCAGTCAGAAACCGATTCTGCTGGCCTTCGCAGGGGCTCATTGTGACCGCATCACGGTGGATGGACAGGAGACCGTGTTCGCCGACGGGCCCGTGGACCAGATTGCCTGGGGGCCGATCCCTCCAGAGCGCAGGGTGGTACCGGGCGCCGCACTCCAGATGATGGTGCACGGTACTGGGCAGATCCGGATTCCGACAACGTTGACCGGGCCGGTGCGGGTCTACGCAGAAGGCGCGCGTCCCGGCTCCAGGGGTCCCGAAGTAGCCGCAACCCTCGAGGATGGGGTCCTTTCGATCCGAATGATTCCCGAGACCCGGGGACGCTGGCTATATGCAGTTCAGGAATAGGCTGCGCACGAAAACAGCATGGTCGCAGCGCGCGGCCATGCTGTCCTGTACGTCTAGATCGTCCGTTATTTGCTGGCCGGCTTCTTCGGCGTTGCGGGCAGTACGGACATCGACTTGATGCGATCTCCAACGCGGATCTTGCCAACAACATCCATGCCGGATACGACCCGACCAAAGACGCAGTAATCCCCGTCCAGCGGATGATTCGGGTTCAGGTTGATGAACCACTGACTATCGCCGGTGGCGGAGCGAGGCTGGGACAGGGCCATCCCGAGGGTTCCCTTTTCGTGGGTCTTGTTGTTGGTCTCGAACGGAATGTTCTTGCCCGACCCCCCGGATCCGATTCGGAGTTCGGCGCGGCGCTGAGGTGACAAGGTCGCCATCTCCTGCGGCTTCAGGGTCTTCGTCTTCGGGTCACCGGCCTGTACGACGAAACCCGGCTCGACGCGATGAACCAGGATGCCGTCGTAGAACTTACTCTTGATCAACGCCACGAGATGCGCTACCGTCTTCGGCGCCTCTTTACTGAATAGCTCCAGCATCACATCCCCACGACCTTCGACGACCATTTTCACCTTCACCGTTGATGGAGCGGCTTCAGCCTCTCCGCCCATTCCGAAGGCCGCCAGACACAGCGCACCGATCAAGTAGATCCTCCTCATTGTGATCACTCCCTTCATTCCACAGACGCCCCGACTATCGCATCGCCTACGGCGATCTTCTCCACGACGTCCATACCTTTCGTTACTCTGCCGAACACGCAGTAGTCGCCGTTCAGACCCATGTTATCCCGGAGATTGATGAAGAACTGACTATCGCCCGTGGCCGATCGCGGAGCGCTCAGGGCCATGGCGATCGAACCCTTGATATGCGGCAGCTTGTTCACTTCGAACGGAATATTCTTGCCCGAGCCGCCGCTGCCGATCCCCATGGCGGACTTTCGGTCCTCGTCCATGCCCGCTAACTCGGAGCTAGAGACGTCGCGTGTATCCGGATCCCCCGCCTGAACGACAAAGACGGGCTCGACACGATGGAACTTGATGTTCTTGTAGAACCCCTCCCGTATCAGGTTCATGAAATGCTGCACCGTCTCCGGAGCGGCTTTCGGGTAGAGCTCCAGAGTGATGCGCCCCTTGCCACCAACCTCGAGCGTCACATGCGTAACGCCCTCGCGAGGTGGTTGGAAGTCGCGCTTCGCGTTCTGCTGCGCCTTCTTTTGCTCTGCCTCAGACTTCTTCCACGCCGCTTTCTGAGCCTCATCGAGCTTAAGAGCGGCCTCGTCCTGCGGGGCTGGCGAGAGATCCTTACTACCCTGGAAAACGATCGAGATCACGAGAGCAACCACCGCAATCCCGAGGATGGCCAAGACCGAACGCATTGCGTACTCCCATCTCCGTACTCGTGCGCGACGATACACCTGCTACGCCACGGCGCTGGGATTCTACCCAAGCGCCCGCAGACTGTCAACGAACCGTCGTGTGCTACAATCGGCCTCACCAGCCCGAGCCTTTGATCTTCGGATAGAGGAGATACCACACCTAGATGCTCGCTCGTCGCATCATCCCATGCCTCGATGTGCGATCGGGTCGGGTCGTAAAGGGCGTCAACTTCATCGGATTACGGGACGCCGGCGACCCCATCGAACTGGCCCACCGCTACGACGATATGGGAGCCGATGAGCTCGTATTCCTCGATATTACCGCCAGCCATGAGGCGCGCGAGATCATCCTGACCATGGTGGAACGGGTCGCGGAACAGGTCTTCATCCCCTTCACAGTCGGAGGCGGAGTCCGTACCGTCGACGACTTCCGCCGCATCCTCCGAGCGGGCGCCGATAAGGTCTGTGTCAACTCAGCCGCTGTTGCGCAGCCAGAGCTGATCAGGGAGGCGGCCGCGCAGTTTGGCTCCCAATGCGTTGTCGTTGCCATCGATCCGAAACAGATCGGAACCCGCGCGGATGGCGCGCCGATCTGGGAGGTGCACACGCACGGAGGCCGCCGCCCGACCGGCCTCGATGCCATCGATTGGGCGCGCCGTGTCGAAGACCTGGGCGCCGGCGAAATCCTGCTGACCAGCATGGACCGTGACGGTACTCAGATCGGCTATGACCTACCCCTAACCCGAGCGGTGGCCGACGCCGTGTCCATACCGGTGATCGCCTCCGGCGGCGCCGGCAGCGCGGAGCACTGCTACCAGGCGGTAACCGAAGGGCGCGCGGACGCGGCGCTCGTCGCCTCTATCGTACATGATGGTGTCTGCACCATCGCCGATATCAAGGCGTATCTGGCCGCTCGCGGGATCCCCGTCCGCCGCTAGTCCCAACTATGTTAGGAGATCCGTATCTACGATGAACCTTGATGAGACCCGCCCCCTGCCTGAATGCGCGAAGTTCGACTCGAACGGCCTCATACCCGCGGTGATCCAGGATGAACACGGTGAGGTGCTCATGGTCGGCTATATGAACCGGGAAGCGCTGGAGCGCACTCTGGCCACCGGCCGTGTTACGTTTTGGAGCCGCTCTCGAAAGGAGTTCTGGGTGAAGGGCGAGAAGTCCGGCAACACCCAGGAGCTCATCGACATGAGGGTTGATTGCGACCTCGACTGCCTCCTACTGAGAGTGCGCCAATCAGGGCCGGCCTGCCACGAAGGCTACCGCTCCTGTTTCTTCCGCGCTGTCGACGCCGACCGCACACTCCGAGTGATCGGTGAACGTTGGTCGACACCCGAGGCGATGTATGGCTCCCCGAAGCGTGAGGATCCGAGGGAGTCGCAGGCTTCGTGACCGTTACCCGGCTGTTGTCGGCCACAACTCGACCCCGGATCATGCGCGTTCTGGGCTCGACCGGTATGTTGTTGGCGGTCACCATCCTCGTTCGACCGGCCGGTGCGACTCTGCGAACGGGAACCGCGCGCTTGCCTGAGGACGTGATGCCCCTTGCCCGAATACGCCCGGGCATGCAGGGCTACGGGCTCACCGTATTCAAAGGGGTCAAGATCGAGCGGTTTAGCGTTACGGTCGTTGCGGTTGTACGCAACGGGTCGCTGGTCGTCCCCGGGCACGATATGATCCTCGTTCGGCTGAACGGAGGTCCGATCACCGAGCGAGGCGCCTATCTGATCCGCGGCATGAGCGGCAGTCCTGTGTATATCAACGGTAAGTGCATCGGGGCGTTCTCGCAGGGTGAGCCCACGGCGAAGGAACCGCTTGGCGGTGTCACGCCGATCGAGGATATGCTCGAGGCATGGGATCCCGGTCTCACGCAATCCGATCAGGTTTCCGACCAACCCCGTCGCGCTGACATACGGAGATCGCAGGCGCTGCGGGCTCGGACGGTGGCCCTGAACAGCCCCATCCGACTGGGCAAGCGTGTGATCCGACGGATCGCCTTTGACTCGACGAATAGCCGCGAATCGGCCGATCCGGCTACGCTCCGGCTCCGACCATGTACAAGCATGATGACGGTGTCCGGGCTGAACGCCCGCGCCCGCAGACGCCTATCTGCCATGCTTGAGCCCTACGGTGTCGAGGTGGTGCAGGCGGCCACCGGCCAGGCGAACCAACCGATCCGCGGCGCGACCCTGCAGCCAGGCGCTGCGATGGCCGTGATGCTGCTGAGCGGTGATATCACATCAGGCTCCACCGGGACGGTCACCTACCGCCGGGGTGATCGGCTGCTCGCGTTCGGGCATCCCTTCCTCGGCCTCGGTCCACTTCCCGCCCCGATCTGCACAGCCTATGTCCACGACGTCTACGCGCTGACCTCAAGCTCCTACAAGATTACGTCGCCCGGCCCGCCAGTGGGCTCGGTACTTCAGGATCGCCCCTTTAGCGTGGCGGCTCGGGTCGGCCCGGCGCCGGAAATGATCCCGGTTACCATCGACATCGACGATCGCACCACCGGACGCAAGCGCACCTATTCGATGCGGGCGGTCGCACACCCGAATCTCTACCCCGGCTTGATCGGGCTGGCGGCAGGCTCCGCCATCTCCGACCTCCATCCTACGCCATCGGAGATCACGGCGCAGATCACCACCTCGGTAGAGGCGGAGGACATCGGCCCGATTGAGCGGAGAAACACCGTTTACGATCGAACCGCGATCGACGCCGCCGCGACGGCTGACCTCGAAGAGATCCTCGGGGCTCTGGCCAATAACCCCTTTCGACGTACACTCGTCCGAAGAGTGCGTTTGCATGCGATACTCGAGCCGGGCAGGAAGACGGCGGCCATCGAGCTGGCGAGCGTGCCAAAGACAACGATCCGATCGGGTGATCCGCTCGAAGTTTCGGTAACCCTGGCCCCATACGGAGGCGGCCCGTCGCGAACGGTGCGTCTGAATGTCCCGATCCCCGCAGACGCCCCCGCCGGACGCGCCACGCTCGTCATCTCGGGCGGAGCGCCGCCTCCCATTATCTCCATAGCGGGGATCGTCATTCGCCCTGCAGCGCCGACCTCTCCGAATCGCGCTCCACCCGCCACAGTACGCCAGATGATCGATCGGATACTGGAGCGCGAGACCGGCAACGAGATCGCAGCAGAACTGACCTTGCCCAACGCGTCGGTCGCCTTCCGAGGGGCGCCGATCAAAGGGGTCCCGGAGTATCGCACCCGCAGCCTCAAGCAGAATCGGTCGTCGGGATGGGATCTGGATGCGATCCGAAGTCGCGCGGTCCAGCAAACGGATTGGGTGGTGAGCGGCCGCCGGACGATCTCGGTCGAGATCCTGGGCGACTCGCCCTCCACACGTAAGAACGGTGACAAGGCCCCACTTCCAGCGCCTGCCACCGAACGGGCTCG
Source organism: Chthonomonadales bacterium (assembly GCA_013360745.1). Taxonomy (GTDB): domain Bacteria; phylum Armatimonadota; class Chthonomonadetes; order Chthonomonadales; family CAJBBX01; genus JABWBA01. The sequence goes on from JABWBA010000004.1 coordinate 6,060, forward strand.
CGTGGCCAGTGCAACGGAACGCTCCGACGCACTAATCCACGGCGCCCTGGGCGTACAGCGCAAGACCGGCGAGGCTCGCAAACCGAGTGCGCCCGCCCAAAATGTGGCCCCGAAGAGCGCCTCGACGACACCGTCCGCCGGGCCCGCGGCGCCAGCGCCGAAACTCGCTGCATCGGGCAGTGTCGCACGAACCGCGCGGCATTGGCGTTTCAACGCAGCAGTGGATTGGTACGAAGGAGAACGACACGGACTCGCCCCGATCACGGACGGAACCCTTGTGCTCGCTCCCGAGTTCACATCGGTCGCGGAACTCCCGCCCGGCCCAGTTTGGTGCCTCACATCCGACGGCGCTGGCGGCGTGTTCGCCGGTATCGGAACGGAGGGCTCCATCCTTCACGCAACAGCAGACGGCACGTCGTCGGTCGTCTGTCGACTGCCGGAAGTAACGGTCAATGCGCTGCTCCGAACGTCCGATGGCGCTCTCTACGCCGCGACAAGCCCGAACGGACGAACCTATCGCATTGCCGCCGGCATGCCTCCGGAGGCAATCCACGATGCCGACGAACCGGGAGCCCTCGCCCTGGCGGAGGAAGGGCCGGACTCCATCCTGATCGGCACGGGCGGTGGTGGCGGATCGGTATACCGGGTCACCCCCAGTTCCACGACGGCGCTAGCCCGTGATCTTGATAGCGACGTGACCGCGATTCTCATCCTCAACGGGAGTATCTATCTTGGCACAGGGGGCCATGGGCGAATCGTCCGCGTACAGTCGGACGGCTCCATGGCGCCGCTCATGGAGCAGGGCGGGCAGACAATCAGCGGTCTAGAGCGATGGAAGGATGATCATCTCCTCGCGTCCACCGCTCCCGCGGGCCGGTTGTACGCCATCGGGGCTGATGGCTCGGTAGTTGAAGTCAAGCCGGAGGCGGGCAAGGCGGTGAGCTCCATGGATCGCTCGGACTCCGGATCTGTGCTCATCGCTGGAGAGGGTCTCGCGGAACGACGGGACGAGTCGGGCCGCATCACAGCCCTCGACGTCCCCGACGATTTCGAACCCATGACGATCGTGGCAGGGGTCGATGGTTCGCTCTGGATCGGAGCCGCGAACTCAGGTCGGATCCTCCGCTCCAGGGGCGTGCCGATGAAGGGCAGCTTCGTCTCCAAGCCTCTCGATGCGGGCAACGTCGCCCTGTGGGGACAGGCGAGCTGGCGAGGGACGCCGCAGGCGCAGACGATCGTCGAACTCCTGTTTCGATCCGGCAACACCGCGGACCCCGACGCCAGCTGGTCTGGCTGGACCCGCCTCCAACCGGGCGTCACGAGCGGCACGATCACCTGTCCGCCCGCTCGCTACCTGCAGTTTCGCGCCGAGATGACAGCGCCTCGCTCGGACATTCGGCCCGAACTTCACGAGGTGGTCATCGCCTATCTGCCCGCGAACAGCCCGCCGTCCTTAACGCTCCGAACGCCGGGCGTCGGGGATACATGGTCCGGCGTTCGTACCCTGCAATGGCAAGCGACCGATCCGGACGGCGATACCCTGGAATATACGGTGGAGCGCTCGTCGGACGACGGCGCCCACTGGACGACCGTGCCCGCATCCGCCTGGATCTCCGGTTCTTCTGCGGCGCCGGGAGCGCCTGCCGACACTGCGCCTGCGCCTCCGACGACCAACCCCACCCAGCGACGGCCTCTCACGGTGGCCCAGGTTACTGAAGAGCTCGATCGGCATCCGAACGTCCCAGCCGCCCTCCGAGAGGCGATCATCGAGAGGGCGCGAGCGGTCAACGCCGAGTATGAGCGATCCCGCCCCGACGACAAACCTGCAGGTGATTCGCGTCTACTGTCGTCCCGGGCGACGGAGCGCCAGCTGGACACATCGAAGCTGCCGGACGGCGTCTACCGGTTCCGGATCCATGCCTCGGACGCCCCCAGCAACGCTGAGCGCCATCAAACGACGTCCCAGACGAGCCCCCGGGTGGTAATCTGCAACGCTGCGCCGGTCGTCTACATACTTCGCAACACCCAGGCGGTCAACGCCGCCGGTGAACTCGAGATCGAAGTTGCTGCCGTACAGACGCTGACTACGATCACCGGCTTGCAATGGAGGATCGACGGCGGCGAGTGGCGAGCCGCCTATCCGGTGGATGGTCTTGCGGATTCGACCCTGGAACGGTTCCGTGTGAAGGCAACGGGCCTTACGAAAGGCAAGCGCTCGCTGGAGATCCAGGTCCATAACGGAGCCGGACTCGCTGCGAGCGATACGATAAGCGTGGACGTACCATGAGCATTCCTGAGGAGGCGCCACGATGAAGCACATCTGGCTCTATCTGTCGAACGCCGACATCGAAACCGAACGGCTCCAATGCGCACAGGAGGGCCGCGATCTCACTGCGATCGAACGAGAGTTCGATACGGTTCTTGCTCTGGATCTGGAGAATCCGGCCCATCAGCCTGCCGCCGAAGCCCTGCTCGATCGGACGGTTACCCTGCCCCTACGCGCAGATTATCGCTACGATGAACCCTCCGATCTGGACGGTATCCGCGCAAGATCGACTGGAGCGACTCCGACGCTCGAGGTTCACGCCAGTACGATCGAAGATCGCGTGTACGGAGCCTGGACCGGCCGCTGCGTCGGATGCCTGCTCGGGAAGCCGGTTGAGGGCTGGAGGCGCCCCCGCATGTGGGGCTACCTTCGCGACCTCGATCGGTGGCCCTTGACCGACTTTTTCCGATATGACGCGGCCACGCCGGAGGTCCGCGAACGGTACGAGTTGAACCCGAACGGTGCCTTCGTCGATCGCGTTCGCTGCATGCCGGAGGACGATGATACGAACTATACGGTGAGCGGCCTCGCGATCATGGATCGGTTCGGGCCATCCTTCACCCCCGAGGACGTCGCAACATTCTGGATGACCGACATCCCGCTGCTTCATACGTGCACAGCGGAGCGGGTCGCCTATCGCAACTTCGCGCTCCTTATCGAACCGCCCCGATCCGCCGTTGTCCGTAATCCGTATCGCGAGTGGATCGGCGCTCAGATACGCGCGGACTTCTGGGGATATGCGGCCCCGGGAGACCCGAAGAAGGCGGCCGAGTTTGCATGGCGGGATGCCTGCATCAGCCATGTGAAGAACGGCATCTACGGTGAGATGTGGGCAGCAGCCATGGTGTCCGCCGCATTTGGGGCCAGCTCGGTCCACGACGTTCTCCAGGCGGGTCTGTCCGTCATACCCGAACGATCGCGCCTTGCCGAAAGCGTTCGTCAGGTCGGTTCCTGGCATGCGGACGGTACGGACTACGACACGGCGGTGGATCGAATCCACGGCATCTGGGATGAGAACCGCGCCCACGATTGGTGCCATACGATATCGAATGCGATGATCGTTACCCTCGGATTACTGTGGGGCGAGGGTGATTTCGGGAGGGCCATCTGTTGCGCGGTCCAACCCTGTTTCGATACCGACTGCAATGGAGCGACGGTCGGTTCGATCATGGGCGCGCTGCTTGGCCGCGGGAATATCCCGGAGCGGTGGGCCGAACCGGTTCACGATACACTCTGCACCGGAGTCGCGGGCTACCATCGCGTGGAACTTCGCTCGCTGACAGCGGACACGTTGAAGCAGATCGATCGAGTCTGCGGCTGAGCCAGGGGTTACCACGCCACGAGCGTGCGGCCCCGGATCGAGAGGGTCAGCGCCGGCCGTCCGGTCAAAGCGGCGGCACGGATTCACGACTGCGCCCGGGCATCAACCCGGGCTATCGGTTGGCTCCGCCGGCGCGATTCTCCCATCCGCACGGGCATACCCGACGAGCGGCGCGCCTACAGATCGGAGAGCATTTCGACCGCCTCAGCGACCGCCTCTCCGATGACCTCGATGGCGCGGCTGACCTGCGCCTCCGAGATCACCGCCGGCGGCTCCAGGCGGATGACATGCGGATTGTTCAGCGTATACGCCGCAATGACCCCGCGCCGCGCCATCCCGTTGATCGTTAGTTCCGCAACATCCTTGACCGCGAACTCGATGCCGAGAAGCAAGCCCTTCCCCCTTACCTCGACGAGGGCCTCCGGGAAGCGTGATTGGATCTGGGCGAGTCCAGCCCGCATCTGGGATCCGCGCTCAGCGGCGGCCGCCACGAGCCCTTCTGCTTCGATGACCTCAAGCGTCGCAATGGCGGCGGCGCAGGCGAGCGGATTGCCCCCGAAGGTGCTCGTGTGCAGTAATGGATTGTCCGTAAACGCGCGGGACCATATCTCCGCCGTCGCCATCACCGCCCCGATGGGCATGACGCCTCCGCCGAGCGCCTTGGCCAGGGTCATGATATCGGGCGCAACGCCATAGTGTTCACACGCGAACATCGCCCCGGTTCGCCCCATGCCCGTCTGCACCTCGTCGAGGATCAGATAGGCTCCGGACGCGTCGCATATCTCCCGCAGCCGCGGCAAATACGTATCGCTCGGACATCGGATGCCGCCCTCCCCCTGGATCGGTTCGACCAGCACTCCGGCGGTCTCGTCGTTCATGGCGTCGGCGATCGCCTGTACGTCATCGAACGGAACATGGACGAAGCCGGGCACGAGAGGATCAAACGGACGCCGGAAGACTTCGCGGCCGGTGGCAGAAAGCGATCCCATACTCTTGCCATGGAACCCGCCCACTGTGCAGATGAAGCGGTGACGCCCCGAGGCGAGCCGGGCGATCTTTAACGCCCCCTCGACCGCTTCCGTACCGCTATTGCACACGAAGGTGTACTGGAGAGCTCCAGGCGCGATTCGGGCTAATCGCTCCGCCAGTTCGGCAACCGGTGCGCTGAAGAACGTTCGACTCGATAGCGGCATCGTTTCGAGCTGGCGCCGCACCGCCTCCACGACCCGTGGATGGCTATGGCCCAGGGTAAAAACACCGTATCCACCCAGGCAATCCAGATACTCCGCGCCGGTTGCCGTCGTTACGATGCATCCCCTTGCGGACGCCTCAACGTCGCCGAATCCGGCGAAACGCATGAGGCTCGCCAGACCCGGGTTCACATAATCCTGATACTGTCGGATTACGTCCTCGACCAGTTCTTCCGCGTTGCGCATGATCAGGCCTCCTTAGTGGGTAGCGCGGGCAGGGTTCGCCTCGACAGATCCCTTCATGGAATGCCGAAACCAACCGGGGTTGCCCACGAGATCACCGAGCATCACTTCGTCGACGAAATCCGTCGTACAGAGCCGCAAGCCAGATGACAGATCCGATGATCATCACCTGGAAATGGGGATGAATCCCTTTCAGGTCGCACCCGTTCTGGATCACGGCCATGAGAAACGCCCCGATCACGGTCCCAACCACCCCACCTGAACCACCCGACAGGCTTGTACCGCCGATAACCGTGGCCGCGATCGCCTGAAGCTCCAACCCTACGCCCGCGGTAGGCTGGCCTCCACCCGTTCGGGCGACGTGGATAATCGCGGCAAAGCCGGAGAGGAATCCGGACAGGATGAAAACCCAGATCGTCACACGCCGCAGCGATACGCCCGAGAGCCGAGCCGCATCCGGATTGCCACCCGCAGCGTAGACGCGTCTGCCGAAAGCCGTTCGGGTGAGGATCAAATGGACGCCTCCGGCCGCTAGGGCCATCAGCACCAACGGGTACGGCACGCCCGCGATGCCAGGCGCCGCAAACAGGTGGCCAACGGCGAGGGCATCGAAGCCGGGCGCAAGCCCGCTGATGTTGGCGTCGCGAGCCGCCATCAACGCGAGGCCGTTCGCTACGCCCATCATGCCGAGCGTGGCAATGAACGCCGGCATCCGGCCGTACGCAGTGAGAAGGCCACTGCCAAGACCGCAGCAGGCCCCACCGATCAGCGCCGCCGCGACGCCGACGCCAGCGCCTGCACCATGGTCCACCATCGCGGTTGCGGCGAGAACGCCGGACAGGGCAAGCACCCTGCCGACCGCGAGATCGATATGGCCGGCGATGATCACAATGGTTTCGGCGACGGCCAGGATGGCGACTACCGATGTGGATTGGATGATCGTATGCCAGTTCCGCGAGGTCCGAAAGCCTTCGGGGCCGGCAATGACGGACATCACAGCGATCAGGACGACCAGAGAGGACAGAGGCGCCGCGATACCGATGAGCCACGCAAACCGGGCGCCGCTTCCATCGCGGCCGTTCGCTGAAGGTTGGCTTCGGCTCACCGGGGACTGTTGCACCTTAGGGTTGCCCACATCGCCTTATGCGAAATTGCAGGAGGGTCGCTGGCCCGTAGCGTATAGTGCATGTACAGGGCATTGTACCGCACGCCCGGCGAACCGCGTCATCACAGGAGATTACCGCTTCTTCGCCGTGTCTGCTAAGATCGAACATACGAATCGAACACGATCGTGCGACGCGGGATGTCGTCGGGCCGCCTGGCGCCGCCCTGACCTCGCCTCCGCTGCTTTCCCATGCTGTACGATCTGATCGTCGTCGGCGCTGGGCCAGCCGGCAGCGCTGCGGCTATTGCCGCCGCAACGGCCGGACTTCGGGTCTGTCTGGTGGAGCGCCACCGCCTCCCGCGCCATAAAACCTGCGGCGGCGGCATCCCGATGTCCGCTGCATCGCTGTGGCCAGGTGTACCGACAGAAGCCTTCGCCGATCGGATCATCACGCGAGCGCGCCACACATGGAACCTTGGCGAGGCTGCCGAATACCCGCTCCTACGGGCGAGCGGAGGATCGGATACCCGGATTCTCTGCGTCCGACGGTCCCATTACGATCATTGCATGGTGCAGGCCGCCGCCGAGCGGGGGGCGATTGTCTATGACGACGTCGTCATAGACCGCGTTGCCCCGGACGAGCGGGGCGTCACGCTGGGCGCCAGCCGCAGTGCGAGCCCAGCGTGGAGCGCGTCGGCGCCTCATGTCGTGTTCGCGGACGGCGCCCTCGGCATCGGCCGGACGTTTCTCGAAACGCCGAAAGCCGGTAGGGTCAGTGTCGCCATGGAGGCGTTGGTCCCCGTGGACTGGCAGGCATCCTCCGAGACGCTCCGCCCGGATATGATTCATCTGGAGTACGGCCTGATCAAGAACGGCTACGCATGGGCGTTTCCCAATGCGGAGCACGTGAACATCGGCGCAGGCTTCTTCCGGCCAGCCAGAGAACCGGCGCCGCCCCACGCTAAGGATCTCCTTACCGGAGCGATACAGCGGCTTACAGCATCCTTCGGATTGCGGCCCGACTGGAGTCAGGTACGCCTGTACGCGCATCCGATTCCGACATGGGCGGGTCCACGCAACCTGAATGCCGCCGATGACCGGATCCTCGTTGCTGGAGACGCGGCGTCACTGGTCGGTCCGCTTTTTGGCGACGGCATCCTGAACGCCGTACGGTCGGGCAAGATCGCCGCGGAGACGATCGTCGAAGGCCGTCCGAACCGCTACACCAGCAGGATCAACGAGGAAATCGGGCGGGAGCTCACGGCGGCGTCGAACCTTGCTCGAGTCTTCTATTCGTTTCCCCGGGCATGCTTCCGCGGGCTGGTCACCCGCCCCGGCGCGACCTACACGGCGGGCCGGCTCTTGGGCGGTCAGCTTGGCTACAGGGAGATAACCCCGGACCTCCTCCATCGCGTCCGTCGGATGATCCTTCGTGACGGAGCGACCTAGGGGATCCAGTCCGCGATAAAGATGTCGGTTTGTCGGCTCGGACCGTTTCGATTCGAGCACCACACGAGTTTGGTTCCGTCCGGACTGAACATCGGGAAGCAGTCGAACTCACCGCCATAGGTGATCTGTTCCAGGCCTGATCCATCGAGGTTGACGAGGAACAGGTCGAACAGGCGCCCGGCCGGATCGTGATGGTTGCTCGAAAAGATGATCTTCTTACCGTCCGGCGCGAAACTCGGCGCAAAGCTGGCCGCCTTGAGGTTCGTCACCTGCCGGGGGTTGGTTCCATCGGCCCGTGCTACCCATAGATCCATCCGACTGGGCTTAACCAGCTCTTTGGCCAGCAAGTCCCGGTACTCCGCCCGGACCTGTGCGTTCGGCGGATAATACGCTCGCCAGACGAACATCGTACCGTCGGGCGAATAGAACGGGCCGCCGTCGTACCCCTCTCGATTCGTCAACCGTCGGACATCTGATCCGTCCGGCTTCATCGAATAGATATCCAGATCGCCGTCCATGTTCGATGTGAAGATCACCCGTGTGCCATCCCGAGACACGGTCGCCTCGGCGTAATAGGCCGTTCGGGTTCCTTTCTGCACCGTCCGCGGCAGAATAGGCCGGGCGCCTGTGCCATCCGCCTGCGCTCGATAGATGGCATACATGTTCCATACTGGCCAGACATAGCCCTGTGATCGATCGGGCGGCGGCGGCGGCTCCTCTGCGCAGCCCGCGGTACTGGAGTAAAGGATCTCCTTATCGCCGTGCAGGAAGTAGCCGCAGGTGCACCGCCCCGTACCGTCTGAGACCCGCCGCTCATCCGTACCGTCGACATTGAGAACGAACATCTGATCGGCCTTCATATCGCCGCGCCGGACCTGACAGATGAGCTTATCCCCGTTCGAACTCCAATACGCTTCCGCATATCCGCCGGTCGTCGTCACCTGCCGGACGTTGCCCAGGTGGACTTCTCGATCATCCCGAAGCGCCTGCAGCGGTCCCTGCGGGGCTTGCAGACCTGCCGCGATGAAGGAGGTTAGCGCGGCAAGACCGCCGATGATCAGGCGCATCAGCGTACCGACTCCGCCAGGGTTACGGTAACGGTGATCTCTTTGCCGTTCCGTCGGACCACCACCTCGGTCTTCGCGCCCGGCTCGAGATCGGTCAGGGCCGCCATATAGTCCTCGATGTTACGCACCGATTTCCCGGCCACCTTGATGATCACATCGCCCGCCTTGATGCCGGCCTTTTCCGCCGGACCGCCAGCTCGAACCCCGCTCACCGGCAGGCCAGCTGCGTCGCTCGAATACTCCGGGATAATCCCGACCGAGACGCGAGGGCCTCGCGGAGCCGGATTGGCGGCCATGCCCGCGCGAGTGGAGGGCTCCCGGTAATCGGGCCGTTCCGGCGTGTTCGCGACGCGATCGGCGATGACCGCCACCATTTCGACGATCCTGACCTCGTCCATGATGTTGATCTTCTCTACTGTGTCCGAAGGCCGGTGGTAGTCAGGGTGCATGCCGCTGAAGAAGAAGAGAACCGGCACCCTGGCGCGATCAAAGGATTGGTGATCGCTGCCGCCGATGCCGATGTTGGATCGACTCATCTGAAACGATGCGGTCTTGTTCACCTCATCCAACAGCGGATCCCATATCGACGAACTGCCGATGCCGATGACGGTCAGCTGATTGTTCTGCAGCCTGCCGATCATATCGAGGTTCAACATCGCGACGGTCTTATCTAGCGGCAGGATCGGGCTCTTCGTATAGTGCGCAGATCCCAGCAGGCCGAGCTCTTCCCCGGAGAAGGCCATGAAAACCAGACTTCGCTTCGGCCGAACGGGCCGCGTGGCGAAGTATTCCGCGAGCATCAGAAGGCCAGCCGTACCCGAGGCATTGTCATCAGCCCCATAATGGATGGCAGGGCCGCCTCCCGCGTTCAGCGATCCAGGCCCGCCCATGCCGAGATGGTCCATGTGCGCGCCGATGACAACGTACTCTTTGGCCAGTTCCGGGTCCGAACCGGGCAGGAGGCCGATGATGTTGGCCGAGGGTTCCTCCACCTTCGTTACCTCGGTCTGGACGGAGGCTTTGATGCCCGTATCGAAGGACGCCGGCGAATCCGCAACGCTGTTTAGAACCAGGCTCGGATCCTTCCCGGCCGCCTTCAGGATATCGGCGACCACCGACTGGCGGACCGAGACCACGGGTAGGCCGGAGTCCATCGCGCGGGTTACAGAGCTGAACGTGGGCTTATCGTCGGGACCGGCAAGCCCCAACAGGAGGGCGACAGCGCCAGCGTCTCGGGCGGACTGCACGCGGCGAAACACCTCCATGCCGCGAAACCGCGGGCGGGCGTTCGGATCCTCCGGCGGCAGGACTGCGACGACGATCTTCCCTTTGGCGTCGAGCCCGGCGTAGTCGTCTCGAGTCGCCCCGCGAATACCGTAGCCGGCGAATACCACATCGGCAACAACGTTGCCGGTGGACGAAGCGGTCGACGGCTCGAAATCCCTGCCCAGCGTCCACTTCCTGGTCGAGCCGCCTGCGATGATGCTCAGATGATTGTTGTCGCGGCTCCGCTGTGATCCGGCCGGGAAAAGAAACGGCTGATAGTAGCCCTTACCGTCCATGGGCGCTGATGGATCTCGCTGACGGGACGTTCCGATCGGTTCAAGCCCCCAGCGGCGGAAGTGGTCGGCGATGTACTTCGCGGCAAGCTCATTGCCGCGATCCCCCGTTCCTCGCCCGCGAGTAACGTCGCCCGCGAGGTACTCCAGGTGCGCACGGATGATCGACCCACTGATGGCGACCGGTTCCAGCGGCGCCGACAACGCGCTGCCAGCCATGACCATCAGGATCGCTATGTACGCCAGATATCTGTTTTTTCCCATCAACGTCCCTCCGTAGAAGTTGGCGACTGCCGATCGCGGCCCCACCATGCACGGACCTCGCCGATCAGATCGACGGCCGTCATATCGATCTCCAGCGGTGTAACGCTCACCGCGCCCCGCCGGATCGCCTCGATATCCGAACCCTCTTGACCGTTCTCATCCTTGATATTGCCCGCGAGCCAGTAGTACGGCGACTCCCGCGGATCCTGTCGGGTGACTACCCTGTCTACATATTCGCGCCGTCCCTGATGGGTTACTTCAATCGCCCGGGGCCGCTCCGGTCGACCGTCCGGCACGTTCACGTTCAACAACGTATGCGCCCGCAGACCGTTCGACAGCGCCCGCTGCGCGATATCCACCGCCGCAGACGCCGCGCTCTCGTAATGCGCAACGGGATGATCGCCGTCGGCCACCACCGAGATCGCGATCGCCGGCACGCCGAGGATGGCCGCCTCCATGGCCGCCATTACGGTGCCGCTATAGGTGACATCCCATCCGAGATTGGCGCCATCGTTGATGCCCGCGCAAGCCAGATCCGCGCGACCCTGCATGACGATCTCATAGGCCAGTGAGACACAATCCGTAGGCGTGCCGCTCGACGCCCAGGCGGGAGATCCATCCGGAAGACAGGTCTCGCGAAGGCGCAACGGCTTATGAAGGGTAACCGCGTGGCCGATGGCGCTCCTTGGCCGCTCCGGCGCGACCACGAACACCTGACCGATCGGTTCCAGGGCTCGCTTCAGCGCAAGCAGCCCTGGCGCATGGATGCCGTCGTCGTTGGTGACGAGGATGCGAGGACGATTCATAAGCCCTGCGTCATCATACCGCCGGTTGCCGCAGAAGTCCGGGAATAGTGCATCGCAGCATTATACCGGTACATCCTCCCCGTCCATCGATGCTCGTCGGCGATATCCGTTCATCGAGGCCACCTGCAGCAGCAGACCGACCAGCATGATGACTTCGGCGATCCAAAACGTCCTCTGCGCCCCGAACCGCTCCATCAGCGGAATCGCCACGTGCGGGGCGATGCTGCCCCGGATCCCGAACAGGCTCGAGTGGAGCGCCTGGTACTGCGCCGCCCTCCCCGGCTCCGAGAAGAACAGCGTCGTATTCAGATAGCCGAGCTCGATACCAGAGAGCGCGATCCCGCCGGCCGCAGCCGCCCATCGCAGATACTCGACGCTCGGCGCTGAGGCGTAGACGATCGGCATCGCGCAGATGATCAAAATGGAGAGGAATACGGTCGCCAGCGGCCCTCGCCGGTCCATGAATGACCCCCAGAAGAAGAAGCCGACGATGGTCGAGACCGCGCCGACGTTCTGGAGATTGGCCACCTCGGTGTTGGTAATATGGAACCGATCCACCTGATAGACCGGGTACAGGGTCGCCGCGATTAGATTGCCGAAACCGTAGACGAAGACGGACGCGGTGAACCAGCGATAGGCGGGATTCCGCTTGAGGATCGCGAATGTGTCCAGCACGAACGCCCGGGTTGAGATGGCTTCGACGGGCTCATCCATGGCCACCGGGCGGATCCGACTGAACGCCCACGCGCTCAGAGCGCCGAATACGCCGCCTCCGCAAAAGACCGTGCGCCAATCGACACCGGCATCAAGCAGGCGCCCGACAATCAGCGCAGATCCGAAGGTTACGACGTTGAGCACGATCCGGACCGCGCTCATGAGCCGCCCCCGGTAGGCATCCGGGTAGATGTCCTTCATCACGGCTGTATAGGCCGGGCTCGAGATCGAGAAGATGATGGGCGTAATGCAGACGAGGAGGATATATTGATCGCGGGTACGGATAGCCGGAGTGAGGATAAACAAGCCTCTGGCGATGAGCCACGTCCAGTATACAAACGGGAGTTTCGAGCGCCCCTCCATCTGGCGCGCCCACACGGTCGCGAATACATAGCCAACGGCCGGCGCGGCCGCGAACCAGCCCATCTGGACGCCGGTCGCGTGCATATCGGCCCGTGCGATCCGGCCCGCAAAGGTCCATACGCTCCCCGTATAAACGCCAGCGCAGGCCCCGGACACGAGCTCCCAGGCCCACGCCGTTCGCGTCGCCTCGGGCAGCAAACCCACGCGCAGAAGGATGGAACACCGCAGTCGCGAGACGATGGAGGGCATGATCGTGATCGCCGACCGACTCGCGTCAGAGAGGCGTTGCGGGTATTGTACCGGTTTCGGAACGGAGGGCGATGCCGCAGCGCGCGACCCGCGCTTGCCCGAAATAGGTTCGCGTCATCACGAAGTCTCCCTTCAGGGCCGCAGGAGACTGCGTTTCGCCGGCGAATCAATACGGGTACGAGGAGTATCTGAGGAGGGCGATATCATGACGACCACATTACAGGCACATTCCACTACGCTGGAGGCGATATGCTCTCGTAAAGGGCTCAGCGAGGCGTTGCAGCTCGTCGGGCATGCCGTTTCGGAGCGGAACCCCCTCCCCATCCTTACCCACGTGCTGATCCAATCCGTGGAAGGAGGCCTGCTCCTGAGCGCCAGCGATCTGGAGCTCGGCATCGCGACGACGGTACCCGCCGATGTGCGGCAGCCCGGGGCGATCACGGCGCCCTCGAAGCTGATCTCCGATCTTCTGGCCACGTTCCCCGATGGCGAGATCACCATCGCCGCCGATCGGAGCCACTCTACGGCCATCCGCATACCGGGTTCGGATTACCGCATCGCAGGCCAGGCGCCCGAGGAGTATCCAACACTGCCGGAAGTGGACGACACGGTCGGCTTTCGAGTGGCGCAGCCCCTGCTCCGACAGGCCATACGTCAGACGATCTTCGCCGTGCTGGCGGAGAACAAGGGCCGTCCGCAACTGACCGGCGTTCTGCTCGAGTTCGGCGAATCGACGCTCACCATGGTCTCGACGGATACCCTGCGCATGTCGATCCGCTCTGCCCCCGTATCCGATGCGAAGGGCGCGATGCAGGTGATCGTGCCGGCCCGGGCGCTTGCCAACCTCGCACGATGCCTCAATGACGATACCGGCGATGTGGCGGTTCGATTGACCGAAAAGCAGGCCGAGTTCGTAACGTCCGGAGGGGTTCGCGTATACACGCGCCTCATCGAGGGCCAGTTCCCCGCCTATCGGCGCGTGATCCCGCAGAACTGGCAGACGCGGATCAGTCTGCCCACCGGCCCGTTCCAGCAAGCGGTCAAACGGGTTTCGATCGTCGCGCGCAGCGCGGACAATCGCATGGAGATGCGAACCCATGAGCAGCGATTGGTCTTACGCGCCGAAGCGTCGCCCGGCGGCAAGGCGGTCGAGGAGATCGAAGCCCTCGTGGACGGCCCCGACATCGAAACGGCGTTCCACACCGACCATCTGCTCGATATACTGTCCGCCATCGATACGGAAGGCGTGGACTTCGAGATGACCGATCCGGGTAAGGCCGCGCTCATCAGGCCGCGGGTCGAACCCGATCAAGAGGCTCGCCACGGCGAATACTGCGGCGTGCTCATGCCGCTGCAGCTCATCTAGCCTCTCCCAACCAGGCATCGGGCCGGTCGTTACGCCCCGTTCCCCGGCGGGTCGACCACCACAGCGCACGCCTCGTCACAGGACTGCCGCCGGTCAGAGGCAGTCCCGCTTAGCTCCAACGCGGGTTCTCCCCTGCTGTCCTACAGACACTTCCTACGCATAATCCTACAAAATCGCCACACGCATTGTAGGACACATGCCTTGCGCTTGTAGGACAATCGGGCGTATAGTAATGCGAACGCACATTATCATGGTGCGAAGACGTTACCGAATATGAACGCGCGACGGCCAATGCCGTCAGGGAGATCAAATCAGAATGCGCACGTTGTTGAAAGGGAGCCTGGCGCTCCTGACCGTCTTTTGCCTCGCGACTCTCTCTGTCCAGTCTCTTGCCGGTGATACCTACAATCGCGTGACGAAGACCCTCTACGCAGGACAGAAGACCCCGGTCGGAACCCTCACTGTGGAGCAGTACAAATCTGGCGGTAAGAAGATGCTCCGCGTCACCTACGATACGTCCTCATCCGGCTGGGTGATGAACACCACCCACCTGTATGTGGGGACCAGCGCACCGTCGAAGTCCGCCCCCGGCCGCTTCCCCTACAAGCACGAGGGCCTCGATAAGGTCACCGTAGACGTCTACGAGATCCCCATTGGCTGCAAGCCGCTCTACATCGCCGCCCACGCCGATGTGTGTGAAGATACTGCCGGCTCTGGCGGATGCGTGCCGGACTACGCAGCAGCGGCAGCTGCATTGCCAGGCGGCCTCACGGACCTGAATGTTGAGTGGGCAGGCTACATCAGCAGCTACTTCACCTCGCATACGACGTTCGGAACATTCTTGTCGTGGTGCCTCGACTACAACGGCCCGATTGGCAATGAGGTGACCTATGGCACCGCCTATGTCTTCTCGCTCCTTCCCGACGGTTCGCCGAACCCAGCGGCTGCAGCGCTTCTAGGCTCTCAGGCGGCTGCCCTATCTGGATCACCTATTAACTATCTGAACTACCTGATCAATCAGCCCTATGTCATCGACTGCGGCAACGGCGGCCCATACTCTGTGGTCGACATCCAGGTCGCCATCTGGCACATCACCAATGGACTGGCAATCTCGAGCTTCGGCGCAAACGTGGCGAATGTCACCGCTATTCTGGACGACGTGATCGCCAACGGTGCGAGCTTCGTGCCGACTTGCGACGATCTTGCCCTGGTAGTCGGCGATCCTCAGACCCCGGATCCCGGCGGTAACTACCAGCATAATCAGCATTTCGGATTTGCCGTACCCGTAACCGGCGAAGTGGTTCAGGGCGATTGCGAGACGGCATGGGCGAAGGGCACCTGCCAGTTCCGCACGGGCTGGGGTTCCTACTTCAAGTACTGCGTCAAATAGGATATACTCCTGATAGGATTGAAGGTTGCCCATCACCCATTAGCCAGGAGTATCGATATGAGCTCAGATCAACAGATAGAGCGACGTCAATACGTGAAACCGTTAGTGCGCGTCGTTGAGTTCCACGTAGAAGAGCGTTTGATGGGATGTAACAAACTGCCGTTCGCAGGTTGCACTACCCAGAAGGACAGCTGAAGTCGAAACTCTAGCGTTCGTCCGTCGATCATCGTGCCCGTACGATCCTGGCGGATCGTACGGGCACTTCCGTATACGGCCTTTTCAGGAATCAGATTGCGCCGGCAACGCGGTGGTCGCTGCCCACCGCATCTAAAGCCGCGTCAGTCGACAATGCCGTGATCGAGGTCGCGCGACGCCGCGCCGGCAGAGAGGTGCGTCCGCATCAGTCGCCGCGCACGGTGCAGCCGGGATCGGACCGTACCGACCGCGCAATCCAGAACGTCTGCCGCGTCTTCGTACGATAGTCCCTCGACATCGGTCAGAAGTACCGTCTGTCGAAACGCCATCGGCAGTGCGTTCAACGCTCTCTGAAGCTCCTCGTCCACGATATCGCGCAGGACAAGCCGGGACGGGTCTGCGTCTTCATCGGCGATCTCGGCGTACGTCTCCTGCGTCCGGCCCGAACCAGCGCTCAGATCCAGCGACAACGGCACGGTACGCGGGCGAGTCCGGAGCCGATCGACGAAGAGGTTGGCGATGATCCGATAGAGCCATCGGTCGAAGGGCCGTGCGCCGTCGTATCGGTCCCGGGCTCGATAGGCGCGCAGGAAGGCATCCTGGGTCAGGTCCTCGGCGTCCTCACGGTTGCCGGTCATCCGATAAGCGAACCGAAAGGCGCGGCGATGGTGTTCGCGGATGATCCGGTCGAAGTCGCATAGCGACATCAGCGGCGCGCTCTGTTCGATCTCGATCGGAGGCATGTCCCCTGTCCTCGTGGAGTGTCCTGTGGTCCTTTCGCGGCAACGCGGGTATCGACTGCGAAACGACGCCTAAGCGCTTATCGCTGCTACAGAAGTATACGGAACCGTCAGCGCCGTGTCAATAACCCGCATTCGCGCATCGGGCAGGCGCTTTCGGATCGGACGGTACAGGCCGGGCTCGATGTCCCCGGCTCCCCTGGGCGCCTGGCGGATAATCGAGCCGACGCTCATGAACCGGGAATCGGCTCCCGTCCATGTCAGGACGGCGACGGATCCTCAGCTACGTCCTCCGATGGATCAGCGCTGGCGAAGTACCGGGGGGCCAGCTGAACCAGGGTTTTCTGGACCGATGCGGCCACCGGCACGGCAAGGATCATCCCCCATACGCCGAACAGAGTTACCCCGCACATAATCGCGAAGATATTGACCAGTGGATGCAGCCCTACGGATCCGCCGACAACCCTCGGCGTTACGCCGTAGTCGAACGAGACGTGCATCACGATGAAGAGGCCGACAACGAGAAGCGTCGCGCCCAGCGCCTTGCCGGTTGTCAGTGCGATGAAGACAACGCTGAGCACCGACATCGCAGGGCCGACATAGGGCACCGCGTAGAACGTCCCGGCTGCGAGCCCGAGGAACAGAGCGTAGGGCACGCGCAGGATCCAGAACAGGATCGCTGCCGTCGCGGCATAGAGCACGCAGACCTTGGCAAGCCCCCGAACATAGGCGCCGAAGATATTCAAGACATCCTGGATGACCCGGTCCATCTGGGCGCGCCGTGAGGTCGGCGCCATGACGAGAGCTCGGGATCGGATGGCAGGGTATTCGAGGAGGAAGTAGAACAACGACACCGGGATGATGATGAGCCAGAGCACCTGGCCCAACAGGCCGATCACCGCATCACGCACTCCGGTCAGAGCTTGCTGGACGCTGTTCGACAACGGCCCGGATTGGCGCGCGACAAAGACCGAGGGCTTTTCGGAGAGGCCAAGCATGCCCAGGGTCCGCGCGTGCTCTTCGTACCAGCCATCGGCCCGATCGGTCAGCTTCCGGGACGACACGCTGAGATTATCCGCGTAGACGCTGATATTGGCGCCGAGCTCCGTGACCTGCGCAATCGCGGACGGGAGGACTAAGAACGCTCCCAGGAGGACCACAGCGCCTGCGAGCGCAAAGAGGGATGCGACCGCGCGCGCACGGGACACACCCTTCCGTGTCAGGCGGCAGACGGCCGGATCCAGCAGCGCCGCCGTAAACAGGGCGATTAGGAACGGAGGGAGGATGTCCCGCACACGCCACAGGAAGTAGGCGACCACGAAGGTCGGCGCGGCCACCGATAGGATCCGGCGCCACGGTATGCGCACGCCCACCGATGTCACGTGCTCGCCTTCAACCCGGACGGCTCAGGCAAGGTTCGACGAGAAGATGGATTCAGCCGTGGCCTCAGACGGCCTGCGAGCCGTTCGGATCCGCCTCCTGGACTTTGTCCTCCATGGCTTGCTTGCCGGTTTCCACGGCCGTCTTCAGCCTGGTGGCGACCTGCTGGCTCAGTTCGCTGATCTTGTGGCCGAGATCGGACAGGGTATGGCCGACGTTCTCGCGAACCTCGCTGCCCGGCTTCGGCGCAAAGAGCAACCCCGCAATGGCCCCGACGAGGACACCGATGCCGATCCCCGCCAGCACACTCACCATGACGCTTCTTTCGTTATCCTGATTCTCCATGTCCTTCCCCTTTCGTGGTTTTGGCCGACCTGCGGCCTCGTCGTGTCAGCACACCTTGAAATAGAGCCAGCGCACCTGCCGCCAGCAGGGCGACTCTCCCCGGACCGCTGCCCGCCGTGCGCTCAATCGCCGCTGAGATCACCGACGGGCCGGTCAGGGCTTCAGCCCCGGCTGCGATGCGCCGTACTGAGGTCGTCGCATCCGCCACGCCCTTGAGGGTGACGTCCACGTGCGTGAGCGCTGACCGTGCTGTCTGCAGCGTCGGCGTTACCTCGCTCTGCAGGAGGTTATCGAGCGTGCTCAGCGCGGAGCCCATCTGCGTGAGGGCCGTATGAGTCTCCTGCAGGGTCCTGACCGTATCTCGCTGGATCTCCTCCATCGCCGAATCGAGCCGGATCGATAGGCTGGTCAGGCGCTTCAACGTCAGGATCATCGCAGACGAAAGGACGCCCAGATTTGCGATCAGGAGCAGCAGAAGTACGATCTCAATCCAGTCACGACCGGTCAACGAGGCGCTCCTTCCGTCGCAGTAGCGATGATGCCGCCGCAGCAGACGCGATCGTCATCGTAGAACACGGCGGATTGCCCCGGCGTAACGGCACGCTGCGGGATATCGAATACGGCGCGCAGACCGCCCGACACCGGGGTGACGACAGCACGGCTCATGACGCCATTATAGCGGATACGGCCGCGGAGGGCAATCGGGCCGACGGGCTCGTCGATACTTACCCAGACCGGCTCGACGGCCATAAGTCGATAGGACCAGAGATCGGCCTCGGGCCCAATCCGGATGGCTCCTGAGGCGGGCTCGATGCCGGTCACGTATTTCGGCCCGGAGGCGCTCGAGGGGAGGCCCTTCCGCTGGCCGATCGTGAAGTTCGCGATGCCGCCATGAGCGCCCGCGATCCTTCCATCCTCGGCGATGAAGGATCCCGCTCGCATACGCCCCCCGCTGCGACGGTCGACGAACTCGCCGTAACCGCCGGCGGTGACAAAACAGACGTCCTGGCTCTCCCGCCTTGCCGCGACCGAAAGGCCGCGGCTTCGCGCCCAGTCCCTCACGGTCGCCTTCGAGGGCATCTCTCCGAGAGGAAAGATCGCAGCGGCAAGCTGATCCTGAGTGAGCCGATAGAGCATGTACGTCTGATCCTTCTCGATGCATCGGGCTACCCGCAATGCATAACGGCCTGACCCGGAGTCGTAGTCCGATCGGACGTAATGACCTGTGGCGACGCGGCCCAGTCCCATCTGGGACGCAAGGCGCAGGAGGCGATCGAACCGGACGAAGCGATTGCACAGTACGCAGGGATTCGGCGTCGTGCCCGATAGATAGCTGTCGACGAAGGGTTGGACCACGTGCCGCTCGAACTCATCATGAAGGTCGACCACGACGTGTTCGATGCCGAGTTCGGCGCACGTCCTTCGAGCCGCCTCGACACCGGCCAGCGAACAGCAGCCGCCCGCGGTCGGATCGCCCGAGGGGTCGGTCCAGAGCCGCATGGTGATACCGACGACCTCGAACCCCTCCTCCGAAAGGAGGGCGGCCGCCACCGCGCTATCCACCCCGCCGCTCATCCCGACGAGCACGGATGCCTTTCTACTGCCCATGGGGGTGTATTATGTCACAGGCATACCGGACCGGTTCGTAGTATGCGGTCCGAAGCAGGAGGCGCCGATGGGCTCGATCATCGCTATCGTAATGGGCTCCAAATCGGATTGGCCCGTGATGGAACACGCATCCCGGACGCTCGATGAGCTCGGCGTCGCGCACGAGGTTCGCGTCCTGTCGGCGCACCGGTCGCCGCAGGCGGTGGCACAATACGCCGGCAGCGCGGAGGAACGAGGTATCGAGGTCATCATCGCCGCAGCAGGCGGAGCGGCGCACCTTGCGGGCGTCATCGCGGCTCATACCGTCCTGCCGGTCCTCGGCATACCCATGGAGACCCGCCTCTCTGGAGGCCTCGACTCCCTGTTGAGCACCGTGCAGATGCCAGCGGGCATACCCGTGGGCACCCTGGCCATCGGACGCGCGGGCGCGGTCAACGGAGCGCTACTCGCGGCGAACATCGCAGGCGCCGCCCATCCGGAGCTCCGCGAAGCCGTCCGCCGATATCGGGACGCGCAGACCCGCGCCGTACTTGAGATTACGGATCCGCGAGAAGGTTAGGATGGTCCTCGAGATGATTCGCATATCGCCCCTACTCGCCGCGTTGCTGACCATGGCCGGAGCGCGCGCGCAAACGCCGCCTGCAGCTGCCGAGGTTACGCCGCCGCCGATTGCCCGGGAGTTCCGGGCTGCTTGGGTGGCAACCGTCGCGAACATCGATTGGCCATCGGAACCCGGGCTGCCCGTCAGTCGGCAAAAGGCCGAGCTCGTCGCCATCATGGATCGCGCTGCCCGGCTCCGCCTCAACGCCCTCATCTTTCAGGTTCGACCAGCGTGCGACGCCCTCTATGCCTCACGGATCGAGCCGTGGTCCGAGTATTTGACCGGCGTCGCCGGCAAGGCGCCCGAACCGTTCTACGACCCTCTGGCATTCGCGGTCGCTGAAGCGCATAAGCGGGGCATCGAGCTGCACGCGTGGTTCAACCCCTATCGGGCGAAACATCCGTCGGCGAAGTCGCGGATCCCGTCGGGACACGTGAGCAAGAAGCGGCCGGAGATCGTGCGCACTTATGGGAAGCACCTGTGGCTGGATCCTGCCGATCCCCGGACCCGTCGGTACACTCTGGACGTCGTGATGGACGTCGTACGGCGCTATGACATCGACGGCATCCATCTGGACGACTACTTTTATCCCTACAAGGAGCGGAATGCGGCAGGCGCGATCATCGACTTCCCCGATGAGCGGACATGGGCTGCCTACCGGGCGAACGGGGGCAAGCTCAGCCGTGCGGACTGGAGGAGGGATGCCGTCAACCAGCTCGTTCGAGATCTGTACGAGGCGAAACAGGCGGTAAAGCCGTGGGTGCGATTCGGTGTCAGTCCATTCGGCATCTGGAGGCCCGGCAATCCACCCTCGATCAAAGGATTCGATGCGTACGCGGAGATCTACGCGGATTCGAAGACGTGGCTCCAGAAAGGCTGGGTGGACTACTTCACCCCGCAGCTCTACTGGTCCATTGCGTCACCGGGACAGAGCTATCCGGTCCTCCTCAAATGGTGGGATTCGCAGAACACCCTCCGCCGCAATCTGTGGCCCGGGAACTTCACCAGCCGCATTAAGGACGGCAGCTCCAACTGGGCCGCACAGGAGATCCTGAACCAGATTGCCGCGACGCGGTCTCAACCGGGTGCAGGGGGCAATGTCCATTTCAGTATGCGAGTTCTGCTGCGCAATCTGGACGGGATCGCCGACAAGCTTGCCGCGGGTCCCTATGCCCAGCCGGCGCTGCCCCCCGCCTCACCGTGGCTGTCGAAGTCGCGCCCGGGAGCGCCGCACGCTCAGCTGCACGGCGAGGCGATCCATGTCCGCGCCGGTTCCGGCAGTAAGCCGTGGCTATGGGCCCTTCAGGTGCGGAGGGCCGGCGCATGGTCGACGACGATCGTACCGGCGGAGGCGGATCTCCGGCTGGACGATCGAACGGACGTCGATGCGGCGTTCGTTCGTGCTGTCGATCGGGTCGGCAATGAAAGCCCGCCCACACGCATCCCGCTTTAGACCGATATCGCCGAGAACCCGGCGCTGACAACGCACAACATAGGAGCAGCATGGAATGACTCATCGTATCACCGCTATCCCGGGGGACGGCATCGGCCCCGAACTGATGGACGCCGCAATGCGGGTATGGGAGGCTACGGGCGTCCGCTTTGACTGGGATGTACAGACCGCCGGAGCCGCCGTGGCCGAGACAGAGGGCACACCCCTGCCCCAACGAGTCCTGGATAGTATCCGACGGAACAAGATCGCGATCAAAGGCCCGATCACGACGCCGATCGGCACCGGCTTTCGCTCGGTGAACGTGGCGCTGCGCAAGGAACTGGATCTCTACGCTTGCCTGCGCCCCTGTCACCTGTATCCGGGAGTGCAATCCCACTTCGATACCGTCGATATCATCGTTGTCCGGGAGAATACGGAGGACCTCTATGCAGGCGTCGAGTTCGATCTGAATACGCCCGATGCGCAGAAGATCATCGAGATGGGAGGGGGCAAGATCCGGTCCGATGCGGCCATCTCGATCAAGCCGATCTCCCGATCCGGCACGGAGCGAATCGCCCGCTTCGCCTTTGAATACGCTCGATCGACAGGCCGCAAGCGGGTGACCGCGGTCGCGAAGGCCAACATAATGAAGTTTACCGATGGGCTCTTCTATCGGGTTTGCGGTGAGGTCGCCTCCGAATACCCGGGGATCACGTACGATGAGGTCCTTGTCGACGCCATCTGTATGCAGCTCGTGCAGCACCCGGAGAAGTTCGATGTTCTCATCCTGCCGAACCTCTACGGCGACATCATCTCGGATTTGTGCGCCGGGCTCATCGGCGGACTCGGCATGGCGCCGGGGGCGAATATCGGAAATGGCGTCGCCCTCTTTGAACCAACCCACGGTTCGGCGCCCCGATATGCAGGCCAGAACAAGGCGAACCCGACCGCTCTGATCCTCTCAGGGATGCTGATGCTCCGGCATATCGGCGAGACGGAGGCGGCAGATCGATTGGAGCAGGCGATCGCCGGCGTGATTGCCGATGGCACCAGCGTAACGTACGATATGAAGACAGATCGGAGCGATCCATCGGCCGTCGGGACGTCGCAGATGGCCGACGCCATCATTGCCCGCTTGCGCGCGTAACGACCGGTAACTCCTGTTCGTCCAACCCTCTGGCGGCGTAGATCGTCGCCAGAGGAGATACCGGATATGAGACGCGCCATCATCGGCTTGCTGCCTGCATTTTGGTTTGTCGGACACCCGGGCGCCGCCGCTCAGACTCCGGATGAATCGGCGGCTCCGATCCTCGCCCCGGCGATCCGCGTGGCCAGCTCAGGGACGCTATCGCTCATCAGACGATCTGATGTTCAGAATGGCCTTCGCCTCAGCCTTCGTCAGAGGAACGAGCTGCAGGCGCTCCTCGCGGCGCCGCAGCAGTTCCGCCTATTGCTGAACCTGGGCGCGGATTCTGCGAACGGCGGCCCGCGTCAGGCCGAGGATCAGGTCGAACAGCAGGCCGGAGACCATGAGGCTCGCTTGCGGGCGATCCTGGATGAGAAACAATGGGCGCGCCTGGCTCAGATCCGCCTCCAATGGCAAGGGGCGCTGGCGCTCGCGGAGCCTGCAACTGCCGATCTTGCGGGGCTCTCCGATAACAGCCGCAACGCGGTCGTGGCGATTGCTGCCGAGTACGAGGACGTTCGCCGAGAGGTGTTCGCTTCCCTGACAAGGAAGCGTGAGGAAGACTCATCGAACGGAACTCGGCGGCGAATCGCGATTCGGATCGACACTGCGGAACTGGAGCAACCGGGTTCGCCCGCCTACAAGAAGCTGGCGGCCGCCAAAAAGGACGCCGAGGAGCGCATCATCAAGAGCCTTCTCGATACAGAGAAGAAGGCATGGGCGAAGGCCTGCGGAGCCCCGTTTGTCTTCCGCGCTGATATCAAAGGGCTCCGCTTCTGAGATCGTCCATATCCCTCGCGGCCCCGAACCTCCGACGGATACCGGAGCTACGACCAACGCCATTCCGACGGGAGCGCTGATCCATCTCGCTGGTATACTAGGATCGAAGCACGTTACGATCGAGAGGATTGCGCCATGGGAAACATCGATACAGTAAAGTCCACCTGGAGGAACAAGGTCGGTCTGGCCGAGATGTTGAAGGGCGGCGTGATCATGGATGTTGTCACCGTCGAACATGCGACGATCGCCGAAGAGGCCGGCGCCTGTGCCGTCATGGCGCTGGAGCGAGTGCCGGCCGATATTCGCGCTACGGGCGGTGTCGCGCGGATGTCGGACCCGCGTCTCATCAAAGAGATCATGGCGGCGGTGTCCATACCGGTGATGGCCAAGGCGCGCATCGGCCATTTCGCCGAAGCGCAGCTCCTGGAATCCCTGGGCGTCGATTTCATCGATGAGAGCGAGGTGCTCACTCCGGCCGACGAGGAATACCACATCAACAAGCACGCCTTCAGCGTTCCCTTCGTCTGCGGCTGCCGCAACCTCGGCGAGGCCCTTCGGCGGATCGGTGAAGGCGCGGCGATGATTCGGACGAAGGGCGAAGCGGGTACCGGCAACGTCGTCGAGGCAGTTCGCCATATGCGGGCTGTGATGGGCGGCATGCGGCGGCTGCAGGCGATGCCCGAAGAGGAGCTGATGACCGCCGCCAAAGAGATGGGCGCTCCGTACGATCTCGTCTGCGAGATACATCGGACGGGCCGCCTGCCTGTGCCGAACTTCAGCGCCGGCGGGATTGCGACTCCGGCTGATGCCTCTCTCATGCGTCAGCTGGGTGCCGAGGCGATCTTCGTCGGCTCCGGCATCTTCAAATCGGCCAATCCGGCGGCTCGGGCGAAAGCCATCGTCACAGCGAATACGTATTATGATAAGCCCGAGGTCGTCGCAGAGGTTTCTGAAGGTCTCGGTGACGCTATGTTCTCCATCGATGTCCGCAAACTCGATGAAGAAGACCGAATGGCCTCGCGCGGCTGGTAGCCAGTAGCCCCGCATCGAACCGGCGCTAGATCGCCGTTCTAGAGCGAAACCAAATAGCCCTCTCCGTGCGTAAGGTTTCGTACTAGACAAGGCAGACGACAGCCACACCGGACGAAAGAGACGCCCAACGAACCGTCGGGTGCATGCCTATCGGCTCTGCATCAGGAATACCATACATGGGACCCATAGATCACGAGCCGCTCATCGAGGGAGACGACGATTCGTCGTTCGGCAACGCGAGCGGTAAACGGCGTCAATCCGCATCGCGGCTTCTGACCGAGATCATCCAGGACACCACGCACGACGACCCGCGTTTGGCCAAGCTCTATGCGCTCCGGATGATCATCGAACGCCAGCGCAAGGAGAGCGAAGAGGCCCAGCGCCTCAAGGCCGAATACGAAGAGACCTTCAAACGCCTGACATCGCCTGCCAACCGGGTCGCGGTCTACCTCGGACCGGAGTCGGACGGAACGGCGTGTATCGCCATTGGCGACCAGGAGTACGTCGCAAGCGTCACCCCGGAGATGGAAGAGCGGACTCCTAAGATCGGCTCACGGGTGAAGGTGAACGAGGCGTTCGCGGTGATCGGCGATCTGGGCTATCACCCTGCAGGCCCGCTGGTGAAAATCAGCGACGTGATCGACGACCGTCTTCTCCGTATCTCAACCGACCCTCAGGGTCTACAATCGCGCGTAATCCAGCGCTCCACGGATCTTCAAGACGTTACGCTGCACGCGGGCGACGAAGTGCGCCTCGAGCCGAATCTCAAGGTGGCCATCGAGCGATATCCGACGAAGGAGGCGCGAGACTACTTCCTCGAGGATGTCCCACCGCTGGAGTGGAGCCAGGTCGGCGGCCAGGAGCACGTCATCCAGGTGATTAACGACGCGATCCAGCTCCCGCTGCTCCATCCGGAACTCTATGCCCGATTTGAGAAGCGACCGCTCAAAGGGATCTTATTGTACGGCCCTCCCGGATGCGGCAAGACGTTGATCGGAAAAGCCACCGCCTACAATCTGACGCGCGAATACCGAGAGCTTACCCACACGAAAGTCACTGAGTACTTTATGTATATCAATGGCCCCAAGGTACTGAGCATGTGGGTCGGTGAGACCGAACGGATGATCAGAGAGATCTTCGCAACGGCCAGGGAACGCGCAAGAGAAGGGCGCCTTGTATTCGTCTTTATCGACGAAGCCGAATCGTTGTTGCGAACTCGAACGTCGGGCCGGTGGTTCAACATCTCCAACACCGTGGTCCCTCAGTTTTGCGCCGAGATGGACGGTCTCGTAAGCCTGGACAATGTCGTCGTCATCCTCACCTCCAATCGCCCGGACTATATCGATCCAGCCATCCTCCGGCCCGAACGGATTGACCGTAAGGTTAAGGTCAAACGGCCAGATCGGCAGGCCTCGCGGGACATTTTCGGCATCTATCTCCATTCGGGTATCCCCGTGGATCCGGATCTCGTTCGCCAGCATAAGGGCGACCCTGCCGCGGCGAGAGAGGAGATGCTTGACATCATCGTCGACTATCTCTGGCAGCGGAATACCGAAACGAGTTTTCTTGAGGTGTTCCTCCGTAACGGCAGCGTTGAGACGCTCTATTGGCGAGACCTCGTAAGTGGAGCCCTCATCCGTTCGGTTGTAGAACGAGCCAAGGATTTCGCGATACGTCGCAGCATTCAGAACCGCTCCGAAGTGGAGGGCATCACGGTCCACGACCTTCGAGAAGCGACCCGGATCGAGTACAAGGAAAATGAGATCTTCCCGAAAAGCGACGCTCAGGAGGACTGGTTGAAACTGCTCGACTACGATCCGGAAAACGTCGCCGCTGTTCGCCCTATTCGGCCTGAACGCAAACGCACCAGTTCAAAGCGCGATATTATCTAAGCCGTCCGATCGCCCCGTTAGTGCGGAGCGATACGCGCGGCGGCTATGATCCATGACGCGACTCCTGGGACTCGAAACGGAATACGGCCTGGACATCGATGGGATTGAACCCGGACAGATGATCGCGGAGAGCCGAGAGGTCGTTCTCTGCTGTCCGCAACCCTATTTCGACAAATGGGACTACGCCCATGAGGATCCGCGTCGGGACATCCGGGGATACCGAGTCAAACGGCTCCGCCGACCCGCTTCCGAGGTCGAGTACGCTTCGGCTGACCCGCGATTTCGGTCGATCAGCGAGGAGCACGCCGATCGGATCCTCCCATGTGGTGCGCGATTGTATAACGACCATGGCCATCCCGAGTTCAGTACGCCCGAATGCGTATCGCTGCAGGATCTGGTCCGCTATGACCGGGCCGGTGAGCGGATCGTGCGCCAGTGCGCGGCCTTCTACACTCAGCGTACCGGCCGCGCGACCCGGATCGTCAAGAACAACACGGACTTCCACGGGTCCAGCTATGGCTCCCATGAGTCGTATCTGGTCACCAGAACCATTCCGGCCGATACTCTTATCGCCGCGCTCGCCCCGTTCCTCGCCACCCGTCAGATATTCGCTGGCGCCGGTAAAGTCGGTCACGACGTGCGGAGGCATAGAGGCTCCTCCTATCAGATCAGTCAACGCGCCGAGTACATCGATACCGTCGCAAGTGTCGACACGCTCACGCGGCGGGCTCTGGTCAACACGCGAGACGAACCTCATGCAGATGAGAACCTGTATCGCCGTCTCCATATTATCGTCGGCGACGCGAACATGAGCGAATGGGCCACGGCGATGAAGGTGGGCTCCCTGGCGCTCGTCCTCGATGCGCTGGAAGCCGGCTGGACGCCTCCGTTCACCCTTACCAACCCCGTGGCGGCGGTGCGGGCGATCGCCATGGATCCGTCCCTCAGCGCGCTGGTGCCGGTCGACGCCGTCCATCGCAGCGGCAGTCATCCGTCAGCGATGTCGGCGATTGAGATCCAGCGAGCCTACAGGGACGCCGCAGGCGAATGCAGCTCCGATCTTCGGGAGAGAGACTGGGTGCTGTCGGAATGGACCGAAGCCCTTGATGATCTGATGGAAGACCCGGAACGATGCGGTGATCGGATCGATTGGATCGCCAAACGGCGAATGATCCAACTCTTCGAAGAGCATACCGACGGCCAGGCGGATCCTCAGGGGGCGCTTCAGAGCATCGACCTCGCTTATCACGACACGGATCCTGCCGAAGGTCTATACCACGCGTTGGAGGACGAGGGTGCGATTCGGCGAGTAGTGACCGACGATGCGATCGAGCAGGCACTCAGGGAGCCGCCTATCGCGACGCGGGCGTTCGTCCGCGGCCATTTCGTCTCTCATCATAGAGACAGGATGATCGCCGCCAGCTGGTCGGAGATCGCGTTCCGATCGGAGGACGGCGCCCGAGTGTTCGATATGAGCGGACTGGTCGACGGCTCGCTCGAGCCAATGAACAGGGACCTGGCCGCGGCGTGTTCCCTGGCGGATACAGAACGCGCGCTTCGGCGATATCGGGCCACAGGAACACGTATAGAAGGTACGAAACAGGATCAAGAATGAGGTGCGTCCATGATAATCCATATTGAGGATCGACTACGGCGCCCGGCCCCGACGGGACCGGAGCGGAAGCCGGATACCGGCCCGTCCAAGCCCGATGTGCAGCGGCCAACATCGGATGAGCTCCTGCGAAGGATGAAGAAGGTTGACCCGGAGTCCGCACGGCGATACCGCCAACGAAGCGGCCAGTAGCTCATGTCCCATCGCGACCTTCGCGCGCTGATCAGCGGCGAGACCCCTGTAATCCCGATACCGGAGCCGGCGGCGCCGAATCCGGCTGCCACGGCGCCGCATCCGTCGCATGGATCCGCAGTGCACGGCACCACGGTCATTGCCGTCAAATACGCGGGCGGCGTGATCAACGTCGGAGATCGACGCGCGACCGCCAACTATGCCGTGATGTACGATCGTGCGGAGAAGGTGCTCCCTATCGACGACTACACACTCCTCGCCATCTCCGGATCCTACGCGCGCTCGATGGAGGTGGTTCGGTACCTCCGCCATTCGTTCCGGTACTTCGAACGCTCCCAGCTCCAGCCGATGAGCCTGGACGGCAAGCTCTCCGAGCTCGCGAAGGTGATCGCGGCCGGGCTGCCCGCCGCAATGCAGGGGATCGGCGGCTTTCTACCGTTGCTGAGCACGTATGACCGAACGGCCGGAGAAGGGCGGATTTTCTTCTACGATGTCATGGGAGCCCGCTTCGAGAGCGGAGAGTTCGCTGCGGCCGGGTCCGGCTCCATGCAGATCCGCGGGGTGTTCAACTATATCGCGCGAACCCGGGGTCCTTTTCACACGATGGATCGCCGTACAGCCCTTCGCGAGGCGCTGTTCCTCCTCGATATCGCAGCGGATCTGGACGCGGCGACCGGCGGATGGTCCAAAGTGCTGCCGCTGGCAAAGACGATTAGCGCCGAGGGCATCGAGGACGTACCGGAACCCGAGCTGGCAGAGCTGACCAGCGAGATTACGGAACTAGAGGGCTAATACCGCATGGCGTTCACTCCATTTGACTTCAACGAAGCCGTGAGCCAGCGACGGGACCATGCGAACGAGGGCCTGCGTTTCGGCAGCCCTGTTGTCGGCGTCAGCTGCACCGAGGGCCTCGCGATCGTCACCATACGGCGATCCCAGCGCAAGGTGTTCGAAATCTACGACCGCATCATATACTCGGCTATCGGGAACCAGTCGGATATCGAGGCGATCCGGCTCGGAGCCGTCGATCTCGCGGCGCGGGAAGGTTTTCAGCGGAGTCCGGACGACGTGACGGCGCAGCGCCTCGTCGGATTTTCCCTCAGCCCGGCGCTGAAGGAGATATTCCGAGATCAATGGAGAGCCCCGTCCATAATCCGCGCGCTCTTCGGCGAGCTCGGCGATGTAGCCGAACAAGATCGGTTCTATATCCTGAACTATGACGGCGAGTTCGCAGCGCACACCGATCGGGCCGCGCTGGCCGGATCCGCTGCCGCAGAAGATCGGATGCTCGAAACGCTCCATGCTTCGATGGGGGATTCCCTTCCTGATCTTTCACATGCGATCGAGGCAGCGCTCCGCGCCTGGGCGACCGGGAGTATCGTCCTGAACGAAAGACACGACGATGATTCCGATAGCGCGGCATACGACGATCGGGCCCTCCGCAGTCGGCTTCGCGAAGAGCTTCGATCGGCCCGAGTCGAGGTTGGGATCCTCGAACGGGCTCCGAACCGTGAAGCCCGTTTTCGCCTCCTTGAGTCGGCCTATCTCGATCCTATCGTTGCTCTGCTGATCGAGGACAACGCGGCCGGCAACGGATTAGAGCAGAGCTAGGCGTTGCATCGATGCTCCCACGTGTCGTCGGTCTGGAGACGGAGTTCGGATGCTTCGTGCGGGATTCGGATCTTGGCGAGCCGGAAGACATCGTCGAGATCGTAAAGAACACCATATTCCAGAACCGACGGGTTGGGGCGCTGGATATCCACACGCGCGATTTTGCGTTCGAACCCGCCGGAGCCGGGGGCTTCCTCATCAACGGCGGCCGTCTCTATATCGACGCCGTCGGGAGTCACGAGGAATACGCGACACCCGAATGCGCCTCTCTGACGGACCTTGCGCTCTACGATCGCGCAGGACGAATGCTCCTACAGTCGGCGCTGGATGACCTGCAGATCGCCGATCGCGTGAGTTTTCACGATAACTCCGTCGATCATTTCGGCGGGCATACGTTCGGATGCCACGAGAACTATCTCATCCGAGTGGATGAGGATCGGTATCTTCATGCGATCGGCCTCCTGCTGCCGTTCTTGATTACACGGCAGATATTCGCCGGAGTAGGACGGGTTGGGGGGCATCGTCTCACACGTCCGGACAGCCGGTCCAATATCATGAGCCTCAGCGATCGTGATATCGACTACGTCTGGGTCAGCAACTTCTATGGTGTCGAGATCGATCCGGAGGTCGACTTCCAGCTGTCTCAGCGCGCGGACCACATAGTCCGGGCGGTTTCGTCCCGAGTTCGATTCAATCGGGCCATCATCAACCCCAAGTGGGATGCGTACTACAGCCATGAAGGCGCCCACCGTCTCCATATTCTCTTCGGCGAGGCGAACAAGAGCGAATACGCAACGATGCTCAAGGTCGGCGCTACGGCCGCAGTCCTGGATATCATCGAGCGTGGGGAAGCTCCCGAAGACCTGATTCTTGAAGAGCCGCTTCGTGATCTCCGATCGGTATCGCGCGATTCCACGTACCGCTGGCTGGTCACGCTGCTGGATGGCAGCACCATCGGTGCGGTCGACCTCCAACGGCGCTATCTCGCAACAGCGCAGCGCTGTCTCAGCGGTCAGGACGCGGAGACCGATTGGGTCCTCAGCGAATGGGAACGGACGCTGGATGATCTTGAGCGGGATCCTATGTCAACCTCCGATCGCCTCGATTGGTCCGCCAAACGGTCGTTGTACGAAGGGTTCATCGCATCCGAAGGGCTATCCTGGCAGGATGACATGCTCCACAGCCTGGACCTCGAGTACCACAATATCAACCCGGCCGCAGGCCTGCATGCCGCGCTGGAAGACCAGGGCCGAATGATCCGTTACTCCGACGATGTCTCCGTCGCAAGGGCGATGACATCGCCCCCGGCATCGACACGGGCCCATGCCAGAGGCGGGATCGTCTCGGCGCTGATCGAACGCCCGGGCCTGGGTTACATCGTCGACTGGGATGGCGTTTTCGTCGAGTCCCGACGTCAGATCAATCTGACCAACCCGCTGCGCACCTATGCGGCCGAGGCACAGCGTTTCATCGAACGGCTGCCGACACCGTCGACTGCCGAGAAGGGCGCCGGCGCGAAACGCCGGAAGAGCCGAGGTCAGGACCCCGCGGAGTGAGAGGACAATCGGCGTTGCTCACGATCGGACGGGTACAATGCTCCGATCCGGATGGATACGCTGCTTGCCGATTCCGGTCAGGGAAATGAGGAGTCTGTGAATATGAACGACAGAACAGTTACCATGCGCGGCACACCGCTGCACCTCCGGGGTATCGAGCTCCGTGTCGGCGACCGTGCACCCGATATACGGCTTCAGCAGCGAAGCCCGGAGGGGCTGAAAGATATCACCTGGGACGATTTCGACGGCAAGAACGTAATCCTCAGCGTCGTGCCGTCGCTCGACACACCCGTCTGCGAGAAGCAGACCGTACGCTTCAACGATGAGGTCATCAGCCTGCCCGCCAACGTCGAAGTGCTGACGGTTAGTATGGACCTGCCCTTCGCCCAGGCTCGTTTCTGCTCCGAGAAAGGGACCCATCAGGTTCAAACGGCTTCCGATCACCGTACCGCAGAGTTCGGCGAGGCCTACGGGGTTCTGATCGAGGAACTCCGGCTTCTCGCCCGCGCCATCTTCGTCGTCGATGTCAACAGGCAGATTCGCTACGTGGAGTACGTGCCCGAGGTAACCGACCAGCCCGACTACGATCGTGCTCTGGCAGCCGCGCGGGAACTGACAGACTGACGGCGCTCGCTCGCCGCAGGCTTGCGCCCGATCTCGCTGAGAACGATCGGATGTGAAGCGACCTTCGTACGGTGATGCCATCGCGCTGGCGGCGCTGGGCTTCCTTTGTTTTCTCTGGCGTCTCGGCGCTCCCGGGCTGTTTGACTTCAATGAAGGACTCTATGTCGAAGCCGCACGGGAGATGGTCCTCCGTTCTGACTACATCACTGGCCGCGTCAACGGTGTCCCGTTCTACGACAAGCCACCGCTCGCCCTGTGGCTCGTTGCCCTTAGCTTCAAAGCGCTCGGCCAGAGCGAAATGGCGGCCCGGCTGCCCGTAGCTCTCTCTGCGCTGATCGCCGTGTTCGGGGCTTACTGGTTCGGCCTTCAAGGCTGGAACCGGCGCACCGGACTCCTTGCCGCCGTCTTCTGCGCCTCCAGCCCCATCTTCGTGGGCACCGCGCGGCAGATGACCATGGACATCCATCAGTCAGCAACGGTGACGCTCGCGATGATCTGCATGTTCCTCGGCATGCGCGCCGACGAAGCGAAGAAATCCCGTGCGGCTGCCGTGTGGTGGATGGGCTTCTGGGCGATGTGCGGCGCCGGTTTTATGGCCAAGAGTTTCCCGGGCCTTCTCCCGATTCCCATAGCCGTCGTCGTACTGGCGGTCCGGTCGCGACTCGCTCCGCTGCCAACGCTGCGCGCATGGTGGTCCGCACGTCCTGTGCATGGCATGCTGGCGCTCGCGGCTGTGGTGGCGCCCTGGCACCTTGCGGCTTATCATAAGGACGGCTCCTACTTTGTCTATGAGTACTGGACCCTTCACCATGTCGCTCTCTTCAAGGGAACTCAGTTCGATCATGTCCAACCGTTCTGGTACTACGGACCCGCCCTACTCGGCGGCTTCTACCCCTGGAGCATCCTGACGCCGCTTGGGCTGCGCCGTTATGACGCCAGCGCCGCCGACCGTACGGTCCAGATCCTTATGTGGACCTGGGCGCTCGTTACCGTTGGTATCTTCAGCCTGATGACATCCAAGCTCGTCAGCTACCTCCTCCCGATGTATCCGGCCATCGCCATCATCACTGCGGCCGGAGTGGATCGGGCATTATCGAAGGCACAGGGAGCGAAGAAGGCCCGTGCTGTTCCGTTACTCCCACTATCGATCTCGCTGATCGCCGTGCTGCAGCTGGTTGCGATCGCCGCGCTCTGGCAGTATGTCACGCCCCGCCTCCACGAGATCCGTGATCCCGAAGCCTTGCCTCTGCTGGCGCCCAATCTGGTCCGTTATTTGTGGCGCGCGGTTGGTCTGCTAGCCTGCGGATCGACATTCGCTGCGTTTCTCGCATGGCGACGACCCGATCGAGGCGTCACAGCCCTCGTCCTTACATTCCTGGGCTTCCTGATGTTGAGCTGGGAGCAAGGCCTCCCGGCCTATGATCAAGCCGTGAACCTGCCGCTCCGCAAAGCGGTCCGCAAGGCCGATGCGCTTTCCGGCTCGGGTTCGCCGCTCGTGGTGTTCATCGGGCGGCCGCGCCGACCCAGCGTGTTTTTCTATCTGGACGATCGTCGCTTGATCAGATCCGCATCAGCTGGCAGACCTAACGACCCCATTATGTTGGAGACGATCGATCAAGAGCCCCTCCGGCGCTATGTATCGGAGCACGGCCGCACCGTAATCCTTGCAGACCGACAGCGTGGCAAGGACGCCCTTGGCTCGATTGCCCCTTACGAAGAAGCCTACCGTTCCGGCCGCTGGTCGGTGTTGGTCACGGAACCGGGAGCCTCGAAGCCGTGAGCGCCCGGCTCATCACCCTCCAGGCGTGCTTGCTGACTGCTCTATGCTACGTCGCTTTCTGGAACGGGCTCGGCCATCTCGACATCACCGATCTGGACGAAGGTCTCTACGCCGCTGCCGCTCGTGACATGGCGCTGACGGGAGACTGGATTACGCCGCGCGTCAACGGCGCGCCGTTTTTCGAGAAGCCTCCGTTGCTGTACTGGCTCTCCTCTTCATCGATCCGCTGGCTCGGGCCGACCGAAGCGGCTGTCCGGACGCCAACCGCCCTCGCCGCCTCCGTCCTCGTATTCATGACATGGCTGGTCGGCATCCGGTATCTGGATCGTCGGGCGGGCTTCCTGAGCGCGGCGTTCCTGGCCTTGTCCCCGATCTCGGCAGGCTCCGGGCGACTCGTCACTACGGACATGCTGCTCACCCTCACGTTGTCTGCCGGGATCCTCCTTCTGTTCGCGGCAAGAAATGCGCGCGGCAGCCGGGCGATACTCGCATCCGCAGCCGTCGGCTTCCTGTGCGGTCTTGCGGTATTGGCCAAAGGAGCGCCGGGAATCATGATCCCAGCCGGTGTCGTCGGTATCTGGACACTGCTTCGTCGCCGGCGCGGCATCGGCGCGCCATCGATCGTCCGCAACCCGGCGCTCGCCGGACTCGCGCTTATGGTCTTCCTGGCGACCATGCTCCCGTGGCATTTGGCGGCATGGAGGGCGAATGGTCGGAGCTTTACCGAGGAGTATGTGCTCCGACAGCACATTGGACGGTTCAAGGGCGGCGATGTTAGCCACCACGCACCGCCCTACTTCTTCATTCCCGGCTTTATTGCGGGGTTTTTCCCGTGGAGCCTGTTTACTGCCGCGGCTCTCTGCAGCCGGCGAGGAGCCTCACAGATGGCAAACGAGTCTGGAGGAGCATCAGAACCGGCGGAGAATCCCACGGTGGAACTCCGATCGCTTCTCAGGACCTGGTTCTGGGTGGTATTCCTCGTATTTTCTGCCAGCGGATCCAAACTGATCAGCTACATCCTCCCGCTCTACCCGCCGGCAGCGCTTCTGGCGGGCGATTGGGCGACGGCTGCACAGGCATCGGTACGTGGCCGCCGGATCCTGATCACGGGTGGATTCATCGCGGCGACCCTGCTGGCGTTGACCCTGGGCCTCTTCTCGTGGCCCGATCCTCTCATCCGTATCATCGAGCGGTATGCAAACCGTCCGATCGAGGCGCCGCCGCTGGATGCAGCGATATTGCATACGGTCCAGATTCTAGCCGCAACGGCGGCTGGCGGAGTTCTGTCCTTTTGTGTGTCGATGAGCCTCCGGCGTGCTGCCATCGCATGGACCTCGCTTCTCGCAGGGATGGCGATGTTCTTAATGATCGCCGTCCATCGAGGCATTCCGCTTATCGACCATGAGACGGTCGGATCACTGCACCGGCTCGCGGCAGCCGCAGGAGCGCGAGCTGGAGATGAGGCAAGCGTCGCGTTCCTCGTCGGGCCGCCCCGACGACCGAGCGCCCTTTTCTATCTCCCGGACGATTTGCTGAAGGAACGAAGGGTTACAGAACGCGCCAGAGCGCTGATCGCTACCGTGCCGGCAGGTCGGTCAAGCCCCCGCACGCGTGATCTCTGGGTAGTGGCGCCAAAACGCGCGGCCTCGATCCTCAGACAGGCAGGTGCGGTGTGCACTGTCCGCGAATCGGACTATGAGTTGTGGGTGCTTCGCGCCATCCCGCCTTCGAAGCCGTCCTCAGACCGGCGCTCCCACCGCGAAGAAGGAACAACATCGTGATACTGGCCCCGCTGATGAGTGTCCTGCCACTGATGGTCCCGGACCTGCCAACGGGTCCGACGCCTCTGCCGGCGCCGATGCGCCATTTCCCCGATCGGCTCCATGCCTTCGTCTGGCGCAACTGGCAACTTGCGCCCGCAAACCGCATGGCGAAGGTGGTCGGCGCCCGGACTGCCGATATCGTCCAGCTCGGACGTTCGATGGGACTGACGGGTCCGCCCCGTATCAGCCCCGATCAGTTCCGAAGGTCCCACGTCTCGATCATTCGTCGAAACTGGCACATCCTCCCCTATGAGCAGCTGCTGACGCTCCTTGGCTGGACCTCGGCTCAGCTAGCCTATGCTCTGCGTGAGGACGACTTCCTCTACATCAAGCTCGGGAGTCTCAAGCCGCAGTGCGATCCGCTGGTCTTCCATGCGCCCGATGCCCATGCACAGCTTCAGGCTGCTCGGATCGCTGCGTCTCTGAAGGAGCTCTTCCCGAACGGCGTCGGGATGATGCCGAAAGCGCCCTTCTCCTTTGTCAAGGAGCTGAGCACAGGACCTGTTGATCGGGGGTCTTCGGCGAGAGATCGCCCTCCACGATATTGCTACTCCTATTTCGGTCTGTACGGCGATCCATTCGGCCCGGAGGCCGGTGACCCGTATCCGCCCGCCTATCTGACCCGGCTATCCCGTCTCGGGGTCAACGGAGTCTGGTTGCAGGCGGTGCTGCCACAGCTCCATCCGCTGCCCTGGGCTCCTGAGCTCAGCCAGGGAGCCGAAGTCCG
This sequence comes from Chthonomonadales bacterium, assembly GCA_013360745.1. Classification (GTDB taxonomy): domain Bacteria; phylum Armatimonadota; class Chthonomonadetes; order Chthonomonadales; family CAJBBX01; genus JABWBA01. The sequence continues at coordinate 42,588 of JABWBA010000004.1, forward strand.
CCTCAAGAAGCTCGGCGCTATGGCGCGGCAGGCTCGGCGGAGCGGGATCGGCCTGTACCTCTATCTCAACGAGCCCCGTGCCATGCCGCTGAGCTTCTATGCACATCACCCTGAGCTGAAAGGCGCGGACGAAGGGGACCACGCAGCCCTATGCACCAGCGCCGAACCGGTTCGCCGATACCTCACCGATGCCATCGAAGCGATTTGCCGCGCTGCGCCCGATCTGGCGGGTTTCTTCACCATCTCGATGTCCGAGAATCTCACCAACTGCTTTTCGCATGGCGGCGCGGCCCGTTGCCCCCGATGCTCTACGCGGACCGGCAGCGAGGTTATCGGTGAACTCCACGAGGCGCTATGGAACGGCATACGCAATGCGGACGGACAGCAGCAGCTAATCGCCTGGGATTGGGGCTGGCCGGACGCATGGGCTCAGGACGCGATCGCGCACCTGCCGACGGGCGTCACCTTCATGAGCGTTTCCGAATGGAGCCTCCCCATCACGAGAGGCGGGGTGGCCTCAGAGGTGGGCGAATACTCGATCAGCTCGGTCGGACCCGGTCCGCGCGCCGAACGCCACTGGGCCTGCGCGCAGGAGCGCGGACTGAAAACCCTGGCCAAGGTACAGGCAGGTGCGACCTGGGAGATGTCCGCCATGCCCTATGTGCCCGTACTGCGGCTGATCGCTGAGCACGCTGCCAACCTGCGGCGGGCCGGCGTCCAGGGCGCCATGCTCGGATGGACCCTTGGCGGATATCCATCGCCCAATCTCGAGGTGTTCAACCGGGTACTCGACGGCGAGGATCCGGAGCGCTCTCTACAGGCGGTAGCCGAGAAACGATATGGCAAGGACGCCGCGGATGAAGTCGTACGGGCCTGGGACGACATGAGCCAATCGTTCCGGGAGTTCCCTTATCACATCGGCGTTGTATACACCGGTCCGCAGCAGCTCGGGCCAGCGAATCCTCTCTGGTTGGAGCCGACCGGGTATCGAGCCACCATGGTAGGTTTCCCCTATGACGACCTCGACGCCTGGCGATCCATCTATCCGCCTGATGTCTTCATCGCGCAAATGGACAAGACGGCCGCAGGATTCACCACGGCCGCCAATCGGTTAGAGGCGTTGTCCGATCGTGGCGTCGGCAGCCACTCCGCAGTACAGCTCGAGGCCGGCCTCGCGCGTGCGTGTGCGATCCACTTCACATCTGTGGCCGATCAGGCCCGATTCATCCTCCGACGTAGTCAGGCTAGAACAGATACAGTGCGTGATGAGCTGAGAGACATCCTGCATCGCGAGATCGAGCGGGCGCGCCGACTCTACAACCTCCAATGCGAAGACCCGCGTATCGGGTTCGAAGCAACCAATCAGTACTACTACCTGCCGCTGGACCTCGTCGAAAAAGCCCTCAACTGCAGAGAACTGCTCTCCAGACTCTAGCGCCTGCTAGAGGAGCCGCACTTCGACACGGATGCCGATCGTTGCGATGATACCGGCGGCGCGATGGCACTCCTCCTCGCCGCCGTGGTGCACGATGGACCGTCCGAGGTTGTGGATCTCCCAGGTCTCCATGGCGGCCTCCTGAGAACTGCACGCAGTCGCCACGATCAGGATATTGATCACCTCATCGATCGTATTGGTATCGTTATCATATACGATGACGATGTATTCGGATCCGCCTGTTGACGTGTCCGCCGGGCTGATCTCCGGCACGCTCTTAACACCCATAGCATAAAGCGTACCCGCCTCCTCCGACAACTTTGCCAGATGAACGACTGACTTCGCGTTGACGCGACAGTCCTTAGCCCACGAGGCACTCGTTGGAGATGAGCGGCTCCGGCTGGCGTGTCAACGAACAGGGGGCTGGGCGTATGGGCGGCATCACGATGGGATTATTGACCTGCGTCCTGCCGTGCGGCTATAATGCTCGACTTGTGAGCCGTCGATGCATGTCTCAGGACGGCTCTTCCGTGATTGATGCCGCCTCGATATGGTCGAACGGCTAAGCCCTAATCTTAAGGACTGCAACTTTGAAGAACATCCACTGGCGCCTGTTCGCTCTGATTCTACTGCTCGTCGCGGGCTCTATCTACGCCGCGGTCGTGATGCGCCCGCGACTGGGCCTGGACATCCAGGGCGGAATGAGGGTCGTGCTGCGGGCAAAGAAGGAAGATCTGCGGCACGGCAAGTGGTCTCGGGAAAGTCTTGATACAATCGCCAACATCATCCGGAGTCGCGTGGATGCTCTTGGCGTCGCGGAGCCGGTGATCTACACCAAACCGGATAGCGATCAGGTCATCGTCGAGCTGCCGGGCATCCGAGATAAGCAGCAGGCTCTGCAGGCGATTCAGACTACGGCCAGATTGGAGTTTCGGTACGTAGAAGAGCTGGAACGGGACTGGCAGTTTGATCCCGAAGTGATCGGCGGTAAAGAGACCGGTTACCAGGTCATCACAGGACCAAACGGACCGATCTCCGAAGAAGAGCTTAATGCCCGTGTCTTCTCGAAGGAGCCGGTTCTCGCCGGTGACGAGCTCGAGCCGAACTCACGGGCTGAACTGACCAGCCAGGGTACCGTCATCCACTTTGAGTTCAAGGGTCCGAGCAAACGCGTCTTCGAGAGCTTCACCCGATCCCACATCGGAAAGAAGCTGGCGATCTTCCTGGACAAGAAGCTGATCTCCGCTCCCGGCATCGATGAGCCCATTCCCGGGGTCGGCATCATTCGCGGCAGCTTTACACCGGAGCAGGCCCGGATGCTGGCCGGACAGCTCAACGCTGGCGCCCTGCCGGTCCCCCTGGAACTCATGCAGCAGCAGACCCTTGAGGCCACCCTCGGCCGTGAAGCCATGCACCAGACCCTCTTCGCGGGCATCATCGGCCTCGCCATCGTCCTGATCTACATGATCCTCTACTACCGGCTTCCCGGTGTCCTTGCCTCGATCGCGCTGCTCCTCTACACCCTTTTTGCCTACGCGGTGTTCGTCGGCGGTCTTTCCTGGCTCGGATTCCCCGGCGTCACCATGACGGTGCCGGGCATTGCGGGCTTCATTCTCTCCATCGGAATGGCCGTCGATGCGAATATTCTGATATTCGAACGGATGCGCGAAGAACGGGTATCGGGCAAGTCGATCCGCGCCTCCATCGAAGCAGGCTTCAAGCGCGCCTTCACCGCGATCTTTGATTCGAACGTCTGTACGATGATCACGTGCGTGATCCTGTATTCGCTCGGCACCGGCGCTGTCCGGGGCTTCGCGATCACGCTCGGCATCGGCGTCGTGTTATCGATGTTCACCGCCATCACATGCTCCCGCACGTTCCTTCTGATCCTTGCGGGTACGCCATTGGGCCAGAATGATCGGTTCTACACCCTTCGGAACCATATGGAACCCCGGCTCCACGTTTCCAAGAGGATTCCGCTCTGGTTCGGGATATCCGCCGCCCTGATGGTGCCCGGATTGATCGCATGGATCGGACTGAACGGCATCAAGTACAGCATCGAGTTCACAGGCGGTACGGAAGCCATCGTTCGATTTGACAAGCGGGTTACTGCCGGCGATATCACATCCGCGATGAATAAGGCCGGTTTCGAGGATGCCCGCGTCGTTCTGGCCGAAGGCAATCGAGCGTTCATCACGACTGCTGCACTGAAGGATCCGAAGGATCAGGCAAGATCCCGCGCAGCCATCGAGAACCTCAACGGCCACATCGAATCGCTTTCGTCCGTTAGCGGAGCGATCAGCCGAGAACTCCGCACCAATGCGTTCTGGGCGGTTCTGCTTGCCTCAGGGGTCATTGTCGTCTATCTGGCTATCCGCTTTGCCATCGGCGGTCTAATGGAGGGATTCAAGTTCGGCGTATGCGCCATCGCCGCTACCCTCCACGATGTCGCCATCCTGTGGGGACTATTCGCCCTGTTTGGGCTCCTACTCGGTTGGCAGGTTGATCTGCTGTTCATCACTGCGCTGTTGACTACGATCGGTTTCTCCACGCACGATACGATCGTGATCTTCGATCGACTGCGCGAGAACCTGCGGCTGAAATCCCGCTCGGACACCTTTGCCGACGTGACCGACCGGAGCGTCGATCAGACCTTTGCCCGATCGATCAATACCTCAGTTACGGTGATGATCACCCTGACGGCTCTGCTGATCTGGGGCGGTCCGGTTATTCGCGTGTTCGGTGCAGCCCTGCTGATTGGTGTGATTATCGGCACCTATTCGTCCATTTTTAACGCCAGTCCACTACTGGTGATCTGGCGCCGAGTCGCGGCAAACCGCCAGACAGCTGCCGCAGGATCAAGCCAGGCCGCTCGACCCGCTCAGCGCGTAGCCCAGCCGACCTCACGGACATCATCCGCGTCCGATCGTCCTGCCTCCGCGGCCGATCCCGCATCGGAAGCCGCTGCCACGCCACACCCACGGCCAGCCGGGCCGGGTCCTGCAGCGGCCAAAGCCAGATCGGCAAAGCGCAAACGCCGTATGTGATCGGATCTCCCTGACTGCGGAGATCATCCGCGGTTAGAAACCGTAAGCACAACCTGGCAGCCTGGTTTACCTCGCCGTAGAGGTGGACAGGCTGCCGTCGCATTCAACCCAATACACTTCTGAGGTTCTTGTCGATACAATGAGCGATAATCCCATAACGACCCCGACGCCCCGTCGGCGGATTCCGGTCAGGCTGATCGTCTTCGTTCTTCTTGCGGTCGGCCTTGTTGCGTTCGCCTATCTGAATACCGATCCGATCCGCGTACGCCCCTTCGGGGAAGCGCCGCTCTGGCAGATCATGCTCCTTCCGTTCGGCGCCGGTACCATTGTTGGATGGACCGTTCGGTCGAAGTTCCGATTTCGGAACGACGCTCCGAACAGAGCCAGCGCAGCGAACCGGTCCGAATAGCCAGAGGATTCTCAGGACGCAAGGACGCTCGGGCCATGATCGTACCGGACCAAAACACACGCTGGTTCGTCGCGCCTCGTAAGCCCGAGGCCGAGACACTCGCGCGGGAGACTGGATGCCCGCCGCTGACCGCCCATATCCTGCAGCAGCGCGGCATCGAGACGGCATCCGAGATCATGGCCTATCTTCATCCATCCTATGATCACCTCGCCGATCCGGCGCTTCTCCCCGACGCCGACCTCGCAGTAAGGCGGCTGAGAAAGGCCCTGGAGCAAGAGGAGATCATCTACATCCACGGCGACTACGACAGCGACGGCATCACGTCCGCCGCGCTATGGACGAGGCTGTTGGAAATGCTCGGGGGCAGGGTGTTGACCCATGTGCCCCATCGGTTACGAGACGGCTACGACGTTCGGTCCGGTTTCATCGAGACAGCCCGGACAGCAGGCGCTGCGTTGATCGTTACTGCCGATTGCGGAAGCCAACGCCACGAGGAGGCCGCCGCTGCCGCACGCTCGGGTATCGATGTCCTCATCACCGATCACCACGAGGTAGGCAGGACGCTCCCGAAGGCGGTGGCGGTTGTCAATCCCCAGCGGGCCGACTCAAAGTACCCCTTCCGGCACCTCTCCGGTGTTGGAGTCTCGTTCCGCCTCCTCGAGCTCCTGGTCCGGGATCTCGCGCTCCCCGTAGGGAAGTACCGTGATGCGTTCGTCGAGCTTGCCGCGATCGGGACCATCACGGACGTCATGCCGTTGCTGGGCGAAAACCGTGTAATCGCAAAGGCGGGCTTGAGCGCGATGGGTTCGACTCGGAGACGCGGACTCCGAGCGTTGATGAGGGTCGCTGGCCTGGCTGACGCAAAGCCTGTCGCCAGTTCTGATATCGGGTTCATGATTGGTCCGCGCATCAACGCCATCGGCAGGATTGATGAGCCCAGCAAAGCGCTCGAACTCCTGCTGACAAGGGATGATGCGACCGCTCAGGCCCTGGCTGTCGAGCTAGATCAGGCCAATAGGGACCGTAGAGAGCAGGAGGCCGCGATTCTGGCTGATGCCATACGCTTGATCGAGGACGCCCACAGCCATCCTACACCATGCATCGTACTCGCCGCTCCCGGCTGGCACAGAGGGATCATCGGCATTGTAGCCAGCAGGCTCGTGGAACGCTATTACCGTCCGACGGCGCTGATCTCGACCGATCCGGAAACCGGAATAGGCCGGGGATCATGCCGGAGCATACCGTGTTTCAATATCCACGAGGCCCTGCTGGAGTGCTCTGACTATCTCATCGAGTTCGGCGGCCACGCACATGCCGCGGGATTCAGCATCGCTGCCGACGCCATTCCCTCATTTCGGGAGGCGCTGAACAAGGCGGCTATGGAACGCCTCAACCCGGAGGACCTGGTTCCCAGCGTTGCGATCGACGCCGAGATCGCCCTGGCGGACCTTGACCGCCAGCTCCTTCAAACATTCGCGGATATGGAGCCATTCGGTCATGGCAACGATGAACCTCGTCTCGGGACCTTCGGTGTGCCCGTTCGAAGCAGCCGACGGATCGGTAAAGACGGAGCCCACCTTCGTCTTGAGCTCGGATCACGGAGCGATCCTCCGACATCCGCAGTGATGTGGCATCGAGGCGACTGGGCCGATCGGATCTCCCCGAACTCCCGCATCGATCTCTGCTATCACATCCGCCCTGATCACTACCGGGGCCCCGAACGGATCCAACTCCGCCTCCTGGCGGTTCGACCGGCCGCAGACCACCCAAGAAAGGAGTTATCGCGATGACCGGCAACGATGATCGATCCTCAGATCATCAACGTACCACGGCCGCCGTGGACGAACACGCCTCCGAGATGTCCCTTGCCTCTATACCGAACGACAAGCTAATCGAAGACGCGTATGCGGCACTGGAAGCCAGTATCGTCGCGCTCCGACCGGAGGCGGATCTTCAACGGATCCGGAGCGCCTATATATTCGCGCGTGACGCGCATCAGTCCCACAGACGGAAATCGGGACTTCCCTATATCACCCATCCCATCGCCGTAGCCCAGGTCGTCGTCGACCTCAAGCTCGACGATGTAGCGATTATCGCTGCGCTGCTTCACGACATCATCGAAATGACGCCGTTCACGGTAGACGATATCCGGTCTCGCTTTACCGACGAAGTGGCCGTGATTGTCGACGGTCTCACCAAGATCGAAAAGCTGGTCTTCGAATACAACGCACGAAACCCGTACGCCGAGGAGGAGACCGAGCCTCGCGAAGAGGAGCCCGGTGAAGACGACCGGCGCCGGACTCGACCCGTCAAAAGCGCGACCCGAGCGGCCAATCTACGGCGGTTCTTCTTCGCCATCGCCAAGGATCTCCGGGTAATCCTGGTGAAGCTCGCAGACAGGCTGCACAATATGCGGACGCTGCAGTCCAAGCCGTCGGCTGACCAGCGCCGCATCGCAGTCGAAACTCTGCAGATATTCGCTCCGCTAGCCCACCGATTGGGGATATGGCAGATCAAATGGGAGCTGGAGGATCTAGCGTTTCGTTACTCCGAACCTGAGGAGTATCAGCGCGTTGCCAACCTTGTCGCACAGACGCGTGCGCAGCGCCAGACAGAAGTCGACGAGGCGATCCAGCTGATCCAGGAGCACCTTCTCGCCAGAGGATTGACGCGCGCATTGGTGATCGGACGGGCCAAGCATCTCTACAGCATCTATAACAAGATGCGCAACCAGGGTGTCGAGTTTCAGAGCATCTACGATCTGATCGCGCTGCGTGTCATCGTCGATCGCCGCGAACAGTGCTATGAGGCCCTGGGCTATATCGGCGAGGTGTGGCCAACCGTCCCGAACACCTATGCTGATTACATCAGCATACCGAAGTCCAACCTCTACCAGTCGATCCACCTGAAAGTCATTGGCCCCCGCAATCGGCCGATCGAGATCCAGATCCGCACGAGGGAGATGCACCGAACTGCGGAATACGGCATGGCCGCTCACTGGGCGTACAAAGAGCAAGGCGAAGGAGGCCGCGCGGAGTCGGACGCGGATCGGCGCATTGCCCAGTTCACAAGAGAGTTCCACGAACTGTCCGATGAAGCAACCGACCCCAACTCGTTCCTATCTCAGCTGCTGCAGGAGCTCTTTAGCGATAAAGTGATGGTCTTCACCCCGATGGGCGAACCCTACGACCTTCCCATCGGATCGACGGTTATCGACTTCGCCTATCGGATCCACTCGGACATCGGCCACCACGCGATCGGAGCTCGAGTGCATGGTACGTTCCGCCCTCTCGACTATATCCTGCAGAACGGCGACTGGATCGAGGTAGTGACGCGATCCAATACATCCCCCTCACCCGATTGGCTTCGCTTCGCGAAGACTACACAGGCTCGTGCCAAGATCAAGGCGTATTTCCGCAAAGAGACCTACGAAGCCGACGTTGAGAAGGGCCGTGCTCTCCTCCTTGCCGAGGCCAGCAAGGCCGGGCTCGATCGAGATCGCACCCGAGACGACCTGCTCACCGAGGCCGCAATCGCCATGGGCTACCAGACCGTACGGGATCTACTGGCCGCATTGGGCAATAAGACCGCCAGCATTCAGACGATCCTGCGTCATCTGGCGCCCGCGCTGCCGCCTCGCCCAGAACCTGCCCCTCTCCCTGACTCCGCAGAGCCGCCTGAGGATACCGGTACCGTTATCACTATGGGCAGCGAGACCAACGTCGCGTATCGTCGATCTCGATGCTGTCTCCCGTTGCCCGGGGAGGAGGTCTGGGCGTATGTATCCCGAGGATCCGGCCTGTTGATCCACCGCGCCGACTGCCCGAATCTTAAGAAGCTTGCCGAAGCCGAGCCGGAACGGGTTCTGAAAATCGCCTACAAAGCGGGGATTGGCAATCCCCTGAGCGTTATCCTGCGGGTCCACTGCCATGATCGCGCGGGACTGCTCTCAGACGTGAGCGGCGTGATCACGGACAGTCGAGTCAATATCACCGGTGTCCGAACTCAGACCCACCGTAACGGTACTGCCACGCTCCAATACACGGTCGCGGTACCCGACATCGAGGGCCTGAACCGCTTGATCGAGCACCTTCAGCGATTGCCGGATACCATCAGGGTGGAACGACCGTTCAGCGGCGGAGGCTCGTCCCGTTGAGGGCGGTAATCCAGCGAGTATCAAGAGCATCCGTGTCGGTAGACTCCCGCATCTACGGCGAAATCGGTCCGGGCTTGCTCGTATTGCTCGGAGTGCAGCGGGACGATACCGACACGGATGCGGACTATATCGCCGCCAAGACGCTGGGACTCAGAGTGTTTCCAGATGTCGAGGGTAAGATGAATCGATCGGTCGTCGATACGGGCGGCAGCGTCCTCATCATCTCACAGTTCACCCTGTTCGGCGATGTCCGACGGGGGAAGCGCCCGAGCTTCATAGAGGCCGCTGAGCCTGCGCTCGCCGATGATCTCTACGAGCGCGTATGCTCGGCGATCGAAGCCGCATCCATACCGGTACAGAAAGGAATCTTTGGGGCGCATATGGCCGTTTCGCTGATCAATGACGGTCCCGTCACGATCCAGCTCGATAGCCGCCGCCTGTATTGATCGACGGACCAGCCTATGGACCGACCGTCTGACCCATCACATTGCTATCGATCGCACCGGACCGATAGAACAACGGCGCGGCGACCGGGTATCGGGGCGTTTCGGCGAGCCGAGACCCTGCGACGCGTCGGCAGAACGCGAGAGGCGATCTCCGAATATGCACGGGCGGTGGAGCTTGCACCCGACGATGGGTATTACCACTGTCGATACGCGGAAGCGCTGCTCGAGCTGGGATCCATCGATGAGGCGGCCGATACGCTCGCAGGCGCCTGTTCGGTTGAGCCGGATAATCCGTATTACCATTATCGACTCGGCGAAGTACAGTATATGCGCGGACGGATGGATGCGGCGATCATGAGACTGTATCGCGCCGCGGACCTTGCGAAGGAAGACGCTTATTACTATGCCCGACTCGGCAGTCTATGCTACCAGGCGGGCCGTCCGTCCGAAGCCGCGCAGGCCCTGGCCGCAGCGATCCGATTAACGCCTGATAACGCCGCCTATCACTGCCTCCTTGCGGATGTTTATGTACGCCTTGGCTCAGACCAATACGCGCTTAAGCACTACAGACAAGCGGGCATGCTGGGCGACTACGATGCCCAGCTCGTAGCCCGTATTCGTCGATTCCTGCCGTTGAGATCCAACGACAGGCTCCGTTAGGGACAAGCCGATCTACTCAATCCTGAAAGGACGATCCTATGTTCAACAATATCCTGCTCGCCTCAGACGGCTCCGACTACGCTCTTCGCGCGGCTGAGACCACGGCCGAACTCGCCAGGAGCCTGGGCTCCGCGGTTACGGTCCTGCACGTCTTCACTCTGCCCGTAGTGCAGACGGCCATGCCCGGGCTGCCCAGTGTCAGCCTGGAGCCGGGCGCCGTCAACGCCTACATGGAAGAGGTTCAGGACGCGGTCGCCAAACGCACCGGCAAGGTATTCGACTCCGCCGGCCTGTCCTATCAGATTCGCATGGAAGCTGGACATCCGGCAGAGGTAATCGTCCGAGTAGCCGAGGATCAGAAGTTCGATCTGATCGTGATGGGCAGCCGCGGTATGAGCGCCATCAAGTCCTTCTTGCTGGGCAGCGTCTCCGACCGCGTTCTGCACCATGCCCATTGTCCGGTCCTGATTGTCAAATAGTCCCGTCTGCAGCGCAGAGGTCTGGTTACAGCGGCAGGCGCATGGTCGTACCGCTATCTGCGGCACGCTTGCCGGCTTCGAGTATCTCCTGAGCATCGCGGGAGACGCTCATGGAACAGAAACCCGTGATCGGTTCGCCGGTCTGAAGGCAGTGGATCAGATACTCCGGTCCGTTCCGTCGCGGGTACTCGGTCGGCGGCGCTATGATCGTCTTTGCCCCGGAGGTCGTCTGCATGAGCACCTCGCTGCCGGAAATCGCAAGGCTGCCGTCGGTCCCATAGGCAACCGGATTGGGAGTCGCGTAACCGACGGGCTGCGTCCAACACGCCTCGGCCACGCCGAACGCGTCCCGGTACCGCATCAAGATAATCGCGTTATCGTCCGGCACCGGATAGGTCTTCACAAACGTCCCGCGCATCCCCGCAACCTGTTCCGGCAGGCCCATGAACCGTGCGCACATATCGGCGGCGTAGCAGCAGTAGTCCATCAGCGCGCCAGCGCCGTTCAACTCCTCGTCGTAGAGCCAGCTCCAGAAGTGCGTGGAACAGCCGATCTCCTTCGGACCGTTGTGGGCGCTCCGCTGTTTCAGGTAGATCAAGCGGCCGATCTCGCCCCCCACGATACGTCGCTCCATCTCCTGCACGGTCGGCGCCCACGCCGTTGGCCAGTTGATCATAACTCGAATGTCCGTCGCCTCCGCGGCCCGGACCATCCGGTTGGCCTGATCGAGGGTTGCGCTCATTGGCTTTTCGCTGATCACGTGGATTCCACGCGGCGCACAGGCTTCGACGATATCGGCGGCGTCCCGATTGTTCGATGCCGCCTGAACGATATCCAGTTCCTCCCGTTCGACCATCTCCTGCCACGTGTCGTAGACCCGCGGCACACCATACTCCGCCTGTACTTTATGGCGCAGGTCCTCGTTGGGGTCACCCGCCGCGACCAACTCCACGTCAGGATGGGATGCCCAGTGAGCCAGCTCCCCCCAGACGTGATCATGGACCATCATTGCCACTCCGACACGGTACTTCCTGGCCATCGCACCCTCCCATGGGCCTGATCTCGATCGTATCTTCCGCGTGCGCCTCAGGCGCTCCTGCCGCAGGTGTCGTGATACACTCAGATCCCCTGTCGCAGGAGGCAGATGCCCAACCACGAATCATCAAAGGACATTCCTGCGTATACAGATAGAGGGCAAGCGCCGTTATGGGCAGTGTGGACTTCATAAAGATACCGACCATCAAAACCGCCGGGGGATTTCGGCAAGCCCTGGAGGGTCTGTCGATCGATCTTCCCATCGACGATGAGATCGTACCGGCCCCGGACTCACCCCTGGCACAATCGATAGAGATCGGCGGGCGTTCGATCGGCAACCGCTTCTGCGTCCAGCCAATGGAAGGCTGGGATGGCACGATCGACGGTCGGCCCAGCGCCTTGACTGAGCGCAGATGGCGGCGCTTCGGACAGAGCGGCGCGAAGCTCATCTGGGGCGGCGAGGCCGTGGCCGTGCGGCACGACGGCAGAGCCAATCCGCACCAGCTGATGCTGAACTCGGAGACGGTAGCCGATATCGCGCGCCTTCGGGAAACGCTCGTTGAGGAACATCGGGCCGCGCACGGGTCGACCGAGGATCTAATGATCGGCCTGCAGCTCACCCATTCCGGGCGCTTTTGTCGACCTGATCGCTGGGACAAGGCAGAGCCGATCATCGCCCATCGGCACCCGATCCTGGATCGCCGACAGGGTTTGCCGCCCGAGTACCCGGCGCTGAGCGATGGAGACATCCGCGGTCTCGTCGACGATTATGCGGTTGCCGCGCGTCTGGCCAGAGACGCAGGCTTCGACTTCGTGGACATAAAGCACTGCCACGGCTATCTGGGTCACGAGCTGCTTGGCGCCCACACCCGGCCCGGCGAATACGGCGGCTCCCTTGCCAATCGCACACGATTCCTGAGCGAGATCGTAGAGGCCATCCGGGCCGGCGCGCCGGACCTGAGCATCGGGGTGCGGGTCAGTGCGTTCGACATCGTCCCCTTCGAACCAGACCCATATCAGGCCGCCCCGGGCAAGCTGGGGCCGGGGATACCCTCCAACTTCTGCGACTGCGTCCCGTATCTCTGGGGATTCGGAGTCTCACAGGATCAGCCGACCGAGATGGACCTGAGCGAACCGCTCGAGTTCATGTCGATTCTCCGAACTCTCGGGATCATGATGGTCAACCTGACGGCGGGCAGCCCATACTACAGTCACCATATTCAGCGGCCCGCGCTCTATCCGCCCTCCGATGGCTATCAGCCGCCCGAAGACCCACTTATAGGAGTTGCACGACTCCTCTTCGTTGCCAGGCTGATCAAGTGCCAGAACCCGGACATGACCTTTGTTGGAACGGGCTTCACCTATCTGCAGGAATATCTGCCGCATGTGGCGCAGGCGATGATCCGCGACGGTTGGGTGGACTTCGTCGGTCTGGGCCGGAGTATGCTGTCCTACCCCACCATCGCCAGCGACGTTTTGAACGGAAGGGGGCTGAGTCGGAAACGGCTCTGCCGCACCTTCAGCGACTGCACGACCGCGCCTCGCGCCGGACTGGCGTCCGGCTGCTATCCGCTGGACGACCATTACGGCAACGGCCCCCTGGCTCCGTCGCTCGTCGAAGCGAAAGACGCGTTGAAGCGGAGGCTGCAGTCGGTATGAGTTCGTTACAAATCGGGCGTTCACGTGTCCAATAGGCTGGGCTTGGTCTGACGGATCCGGCGCAGACGCTCGACTATGAGGAGGAATACCCTTGAGATACCTGAGTGCGATTCTGATCGCGTGCACCTTATCAACGCGTTCCACGTCGACGTTTGCGGACGTTCCGACGAACATCAATGCGTACCTCTGCGCTAAACTGGACGATTTCACCGCGACGGGAGTCGTCGACAAATCCAACCAGCGCGAACTGCAGAAGATCAGCAAGGATCTCGGATTCATGTATCGCTTCGGCAAGCTGCTGATGCGTTATAAGGAACCGAACAAGGTACGCGTTGAAGGGACGGTTGAGGGGACGAAAGGTGTCTACATCGTCAATGGCACGATCCAGAGGGTGTCCGTACCGAAGATACGGCTCAATACGCGCAGGGACTTCGGCGACGCTCCGGGAAAGCGCAAATCGCTCGTCGACATCGGGCTGATCTCCCCGTACTACATGAGCTACTCCACCGCGAAGTTCGTGCGTGAGGGGAGCGTTGATGGGACGCCGGTAGGGATCTTCGACGTTCGGTACAAAGACCAGGACGCCGACACCTCACACCACCTGTTTTACATAGATCCGAAGACGCGGGTGATCCTTAAGCGGGATGCGTACCATCAGGATGGTCGGTACCGAGCCACCTATCGGTATCTCGACGTGAAACAGGTTGCGCCCGGGATCTGGTTTCCGACGCGGATCGAGGTCTACAATGCGGAGCGGAAACTGGCAGGGTCGACCCGCTACGAGGATATCAAGGTGAACACCGGCCTGCCCGACAGCCTCTTTGAATAGGCGCAGGGCGAGAGAGAACGGCGCAACGCCGGAGGGGGTTCTATGGCGGCTTCAATAGTCACCTTCGGTGAGATTATGGGGCGGATCGCGCCGTCCGGCATGGCGCGATGGTCTCAGGCTCTACCCGGCTCCGTCGAGTTCACCTTCGGCGGAGGCGAGGCGAACGTAGCGATATCGCTCGCGACGCTCGGGGTCGAGTCCTGCTTCGTATCGGCCCTTCCCCGCAACCCCGTCGCCAACGCCGGCGTACGGTTTCTCCAGGCCATGGGGGTCGACACGTCACGGATCATCCGAACGGACGAAGGGCGTTTGGGCCTCTACTTCCTCGAAGGCGGAGCCAATCAGCGCCCGAGCGTCGTTACCTACGATCGCGCGGGCTCCAGCCTGGTTTCCTGTCCTGCCGAAGCCTACGATTGGCCGGACATTCTGACCGGAAGGAAATGGCTGCATATCACCGGGATCACGCCTGCATTGAGCAGGGCAACGGCGGATGCGTCCCTGGCCGCAGTTCGCTCGGCGTCCGAGCTCGGTCTCACCGTCTCGTGCGATTTGAACTATCGGCGTAAGCTATGGCAATGGCATAGCTGCGTACAGCCCCGGGATCTGGCGGAACGGACGATGCGCTCGATCCTGCCCTATGTTCACGTGGTGATCGCCAACGAGGAGGATGCCGAACAGGTCCTCGGCATCGCGGCTCCCGAGACCGATGTCGAGGCCGGCGCCCTTCGCGTCGATGGTTATCGCCTCGTCGCGCAGGAGATTGTGCGCCAGTTCCCGAATGTAGCCCATGTGGCCATCACCCTGCGAGAGAGTGTGTCCGCCTCCCACAACAACTGGGGCGGCATGCTCTATGAAGCGTCGACGAAGACGGCCGTGTTCGCTCCGGTTGATCAGGACGGCGCCTACCGACCGTACGAGATTCGCAACATCGTCGACCGTGTGGGGGCCGGGGATGCCTTCGCAGCTGGTCTGATCTGCGCGATGCGAGACCCTGCTCTATCCAGTTCCGCGGTCGCATTTGCAGCCGCGGCCTCATGCCTGAAGCACTCCATTCCCGGCGATGTCAACCTGGTCACCCGCGGCGAGGTGGAGGCGCTGATGCGGGGTTCGGGCGCCGGCAGGGTCGTCCGCTAGGCCGACGCTAGATGAACCGACACGACGTCACGACTCAAATCGAAACCTCAGGCCTCATCGCGGTCATCCGCGCGGAGAGCGGACCGCAGGCGCTGCGGATCGCAGAAGCCTGTCGGGATGGCGGGGCCGGAGCCGTGGAGATCACCTTTACGGTACCGGGTGCGCATCGGATCATCGAGGCGCTGGCGGAGGCTTTTTCGGACGAAGGCATCCTCGTCGGGGCCGGCACGATCCTTGACCCCGAAACGGCACGAACGGCGATCCTTGCCGGGGCCGATTTCATCGTATCGCCCTGCCTCAATAATGACGTCGTTCGCCTCTGTCATCGTTATGGCCTGTGCTGCATACCAGGCGCGATGAGCGTTCGCGAGGTGGTCGAGGCGCTGGAGCTAGGCGTCGACCTGATCAAAGCGTTTCCCGGCGAAGTCCTCGGCCCCGAGTTCGTCAAGGCGATCCGAGGACCGCTGCCGAACGCTCGCCTCGTGCCAACCGGAGGGGTTTCTCTCGAGAACGTGGGTGCATGGATACGCGCGGGAGCGGTGGCGGTCGGAGTCGGCGGCAGTCTGACCGCAGGCGCCGGCAGAGGCGACTATGAGGCGGTTACCGCCGCTACGCGCAGCTTCGCAGACGCTGTCGCTGCAGCTCGCGCCTAGTCCCGATGCGTCGCGCCCTCAGGGACGCCCGCGAGCTTCCAGCAGTCGTGCTTCTGGTCGCTGCTGCGCTCTGGCTGCTCCTGAGCAAGCCCTCCTTTCGCTCTCCCGGGAACCTGGCCGTCGTAGGTCAGGATGCCGGGATGCTCGGATTGATGGCCTGTGGCGAGACACTGGTCATCCTGACCGGCGGGATCGATCTCTCCGTGGCTTCGGCCCTGGCGATGTCGGCATGCCTTTGCGGCGCGTTGATCATGGCCGGTACGCCGTGGCCAGCCGCCGCGATCGCCGCGATCGGTCTCGGTCTTCTCGCCGGCTGGGTCAATGGCGCCCTCGTAACATGGCGGCGTTTGCCCCCGATCCTCGTTACTCTGGCGACGCTGCTCCTGTTCCGAGGGATCACCAACATCCTTACCGGAGCCGCGCCGTACAACCTTCTCCCCGAGGCCTACAAGGCCATTGGGCGAGGCGGTTGGCCGATGCTCGCGCTCGTGGTCGTCGCCTCCGTGTTGTCCATCGGCATCGGTCGATCGAGGTTCGGACGACATCTGGTGGCATCAGGGGGCAATGAGAGTGCAGCGCGGCTGTCGGGCATCGGTGTGCCGTCGGTCCTGCGGCGAGCCTACGCCCTTTCGGGCATGCTGGCGGCCTCAGCAGGCTTGCTTATGGCAGCCGCCAACGGCAACGCGCAATGGACCCTCGCCGACGGCTGGGAACTCGATGTGATCGCAGCCGTGGTTATCGGCGGAGTTCGGTTGACCGGCGGCCAGGGCAGCGTCTTCGGAGCCACCGTTGGTGCGTTGATCATCGTCATTTTGCGTAACGCCCTGTTCTTATCCGGTGTTCCTACCGAACAGTACGGTCTGGTCACCGGTGGGGTCATCGTGGCCGCGGCATTATCGGAACGCTGGCGGAGCACAGCGGCGGATCGGCGATGAAAACGCGCCTGCCGCCCGAAACCGGCGTCGCCGTGGTCGCTCTTCTCTGCTACACATGGTTAGCATCGTTTCTGCCATCGTTCAGGACGGGCGCTACCGCCTCGGTTGTCCTGAGCAACTCGGCCGAGATCGCCATCCTTGCCTCCGGTATGACGCTAGTCATCGCCACCGGTGGCATCGATGTGTCCGTCGGGTCGGTCCTCGGGCTTTGCGCCATCGTCTTCGCGCGACTGATGGCCGATGGGAGCTGGTCGATTCCTGCGGCCGCAGCTGCGTGCCTTGCGGCCGGAGCGACCTGCGGCTGGATCAACGGAATCCTGATCGCCCGCTACCGTCTGCCGTCCATCGTCGCCACTCTTGCCATCTTTGCTGCTGCTCGTGCCGGGGCCTATTTGCTGAGCGGCGGCGAAAGCATTTCGAGCCTGCCCGAGGGCTTGATCCGGTTCGGGTATGGGAGCATCGGCGGGATACCGCTTCCGGCCCTACCGGCCATTGCGGCTCTCGTCGCGTGTGCCATCATATTGAAGCGAACGGCCTACGGGAGGCAGATCCTGGCCCTCGGCGGCAGCCGTGAGGCATCCTTTCTGAGCGGGCACCGTGTCCAGCAGGTCGAGTGTGGCGTGTTCGTGATGAGCGGGCTGCTGGCTGGCCTTGCGGCGATCCTTACCGTCGCCCGGGGCGCCACGGCCATACCCGACGCTGGCCGGTTTACGGAAATGACGGCCATCACCGCAGTTGTGCTCGGAGGGACGCCGGTATCCGGCGGTAACGCTACAATATTGGGCACCGGTCTCGGAGTTCTGACCATAGGTCTGATCACCAACGGCGTTCGGGCGTATGGCCGGGGTGATATCTGGGTTTTACTGGTACTGGGCCTGGCGCTCCTCGTGTCGGTCGAGGTCGACCGCTGGCGCTCACGTGAAAGGAGTACGCTCTCATGATTCATTACTTCCGCCTGATCGCACTCAGCATAGCGGTCATGACCATGACACTGCTGATCGCCTCGTGCGCGCAGGAGCAGCCAGGCGACAAGACACGCAGGATCGCCTTCGTGTTCAAGGTCGATGGGCTCCTGTACAGCGAGGTCTGTAAGCAAGGGGCCGAACAGGCAGCGAAGGATCTGGGAATCCGGGTCGACTACCTGGCTCCCGACAAGGCCGAGGTCGGCAAGCAGATCGCGATCATCGAACAGTTGATCGCAGAGAAGGCCGATGCCATTATCGTCTCACCCAACGATGCAGACGCGATCGTGCCCGTGATCGCGAAGGCGATGGACGCCGGGATCAAGGTATTCACCTGGGACTCCGATGCTCCCAAGTCCCAGCGGATCTTCTACGTCGCAGCGGCGGACGATGTCCAGATCGGTGTCGACATCGCCGACGCTCTGGCCAAACAGATCAACGGCAAGGGCAAGGTGCAGATCGTCAGCGGCGGACGCGGAGCTGCCAACCTGAACCTGCATGTGACGGGGATGGAGAAAGCCTTCGCCAAATATCGGGGCATCACGCTGGTCAAGCCCTATATCTACAACGACGATGATAACCAGAAAGCCCGCTCCATGGCGGTCGCGGCGCTTCAGAAGGATCCGGACATCGTGGGCTTCGCGTGCGCCAACTCACCGAGCGCACCGGCGGTAGGGGAAGCCATCACGAGTCTGAAGAAGATCGGCAAGATCGGTGTCTGGGGTCTGGCGCTTCCGAGCGAAACGCGCTCGTACCTGAAGTCCGGTGCGGTGTCCGGCCTGATGCTCTGGGATCCCGCCAAACTGACGGCGTTCACCGCCAGAGCCGTCAACGATTATCTCGATGGCAAGCAGCCGACGGACGGCGCCGAGGTCGAGGGTGTGGGCAAGATCACCTATAAGAACGGAGTGCTGCTCATACCCGGAGCCACCATCACGAAGAACAACGTCGATCAGTTCGACTTCTAGCATAAACGACGGCGGACGCCTCGGCTGGCGTCCGCCGTCGCGGTTCCTCCGGTCCTACAACCAGCCAAGCTCGAGCTTCGCAGCCTCGCTCATGCGATCGGGTGTCCACGGCGGATCCCAGACTACATCCACGATCGCGTCAAAGACGCCGCGCACCTGTTTGATGCTCTCCTCGACTTCGATCGGCATCGACACCGCCACGGGACATCCAGGCGCCGTCAGAGTCATCTCGACATGGACGATCGCGTCCTCGCGAACATCAACGCTATAGATCAGCCCCAGATCATAGATGTTTACCGGGATTTCCGGATCATAGATCCTCTTGAGCGCTTCGATCGTATCGGATTCGATCGCCAGCCTCTCGACCTTGTTCAGTTTATCGCCGCTTTCCATGTTTACTCCGTTGTAACAATGCCCTTGCCGTCCTTTATGGCAGCGAGGAGCGTGTGCCATGCCAGACTAGCGCATTTGACCCGCGCAGGGAACTCACAGACGCCCGAGAACGCCGCGAGTTTGCCCATTCGCTCCACATCCGGCAGAGCGCTCGGGTCGTCGGTGACCATTCGATGGAACTCATCGAACAGACGGATGACCTCGTCGCGCGACTTACCGCGGATCGCCTCGGTCATCATCGAGGCCGACGCCTTGGAGATCGCACACCCGGCGCCCTGAAACGTGACGTCTCGAACGGCATCGCCGTCCATATCCACATAGACCGTGATCTCATCACCGCATAGCGGGTTGTGTCCAACCGCGCTTCCGTCGGGATGCTCGATGACCCGGAAGTTCCTCGGCCGCCGATTATGGTCGAGGATCACCTCCTGATATAACTCGCTGAACTCAGACAACCATGCCTCCTCGGACCGTCTGACGCCTATCCGCCTGAGAACAGCCCATGTACTCTCTCAAGGGCGTCGGCGAGAGCATCGACCTCAGCCCGAGTATTATAGAGCGCAAAGGACGCCCGCGCAGTCGCAGGCAAACAGAGCCGTTTCATGAGTGGCATCGCGCAGTGATGGCCTGTTCGGATCGCAACGCCCTGCAGATCCGCAATCGTCCCGATGTCATGCGGATGAGCCGCATCCATGACAAACGAGACGATGCCGATCTTGTTCGGAGCCGTCCCGACCACCGTTAACCCGTTGATGGCGGAGAGCCGTTCCGTAGCGTACTGGAGCAGATCCCGCTCGTGGGCCTCCATCGCCACCCGGTCGCAGGCCATCAGATACTCGAGCGCGGCGCCCAGCCCGATCACCCCCGCAATATGGGGCGTCCCCGCCTCGAACTTGCCAGGAACATCGCTGTACGTCGTCTTTTCGAAGGAGACCGTGCGGATCATATCCCCGCCCCCCTGGTACGGTGGCATCTGCTCGAGCAGGCTCATGCGGCCCCAGAGAACGCCAATACCAGTCGGACCGAGCGCTTTGTGGCCGGAAAAGGCGTAGAAGTCGCACCCGAGCGACTGGACATCGACCGGGAGATGCCCCGCCGCCTGAGCGCCGTCCACCAGAACCGCCGCCCCTGCCTCATGGGCCATGCGGCATATCTCACGGATGGGGTTCACCGTCCCCAGGGCATTCGATGCATGCCCAACGGCGACGATCGCGGTCTTGCTCGACAGCATGCCCGCAAGCGTGTCGAGTCGGAGTTCTCCTTCATCCGTGATCGGCACGACGCGCAGCGTGGCGCCGAACCGCTCACACGCCATCTGCCACGGGACGATGTTGGCATGATGCTCCAGTTCGGTCACCAGCACTTCCCGCCCCGGGCCCAGTGCGATCGAACCATACGAACTCGCCACTAGGTTGATCGCTTCGGTCGTCCCCCGAACGTAGATGATCTCCCGGTTGTCGGGAGCGTTCATAAAGCGCCGCACAACGCAGCGGGCGCATTCGTACGCATCCGTCGCTCGCTGGCTCAGCGAGTGGACCCCTCGATGGATGTTGGCGTTGTCCTCGGTGTAGAACCGCCGCATCGCGTCGAGCACATGCAATGGTTTCTGGGTAGTGGCAGCGTTATCGAGATAGACCAGCGGGCGCCCGCGCACGGTCTGGGCCAGCGCAGGGAAATCCTCCCGAATCCGCTCCACATCGAAGGAGCCATCGATCTGGCGATCGAGTACTTGAAGGCTCATGTACAGGTCCTCCTGACCCGCATCCTAGCCGGTGAACGGCGCGGACGGCGTCGGCAAGCTGACCAGCAGATCGGCATCGATGCGGCTCCGGATCTCGGCGATCCCCATCCGATCGAGGATATCCGTGGCGAAGGCATGCACCAGCACGGCCCGAGCGTCCTCCTGCTTGATGCCCCGGGAGCGGAGATAGAAGAGCGATTCCGCGTCGAGCTGGCCTACGGTGGCGCCATGCGTGCACCGAACGTCATCCGCGAAGATCTCCAACTGCGGTTTGGTATCGATCTGCGCAGCCTCCGAGAGTAGCAGCGTCTGGTTGCTCTGCTTCGCGTTCGTCTTCTGGGCATCCTCGCGGACGAATACTTTGCCGTTGAACACGCCCCTGGCCCGATCTGCCAGTATGCTCTTGTACGTCTCGTGGCTCTCGCAATGAGGCACTGCGTGATCGATGGTGGTGTGGTTGTCGATCAGCTGCCGGTCGTTTGCGACGCAGAGGCCGTTAAGCGTGCATTCCGCGCCCGGCCCAAGCAGCGCCGCGCTTAGGTCGTGCCGACCCAGGCTCGCGCCGGTCTGTACGACGTGGGAGGTGTAGCGGCTATCCCTGCCCATACGGACCGCCGTCTGCCCGAGATGGTACGCCGTCCGGGGCTCCTGCTGCAGCCGGTAGTGCTCCACGGCCGCTCCATCGCCGACCCCGACCTCTGTGACGCCATTGGTCCAGTAGGCTGCCCCCTCCTGGCCGATGTACGTCTCGATCACCGTGACGCTGCTCATCGGCTGGGCCAATACCAGAGCTCGTGTGCTATGCACCGCGGGCGTCCGATCGGCGGCGCCGATATAGAGAACGTGCACCGGAGCGTCGACCTGAACGCCCCGATCCACGACGATCACGAGCGCGTCCGCCATGAGTGCGGTGTTCAGGGATGCCAGTGCGCTCCCGCGCGCCGTGAGCTTGCCGAGGGCTTCGGATACCATCGGCGCCAGATCGGCCGGCAGCTCCCTGAGGCGGGCAACGGTAAGGCCGGCGGTCGACTTGCCCGTGGTCCGGATGACGCCGTTTGCCACCACAACCTGAGTGGCTCCCGGGAGAGCCTGCTGGCGCGCCAACGGTTCCCATACATCGACGCTCGCCTCCGAGGGCGTCGTGAACAGCCCTTCGGCGATCGGTCCGATCGGGGTAAACCGCCATTCCTCGTCCCGCGGCAGGGGAAAACCCTGCTCTTCAAACGCGTCCATCCCCTCCTCGCGGAGCGCATGGAGCCATGCCGGCTCATGGGCACGTCCGCTAGCTCCGTCGTCGTAGAGCCTGCGGTAGTGGGTGACGCGGCCCGGACGCGTCCGCACCGCCTGACCTCGGGGCATAGCACTCATCGCCGCGCCCCCGCAGGCGTCGGGGCCTCCTCGTCGATCCAACCGTAGCCTTTGTCCTCGAGCTCCAACGCCAGGGTCTTATCGCCGGAGCGGAGGATGCGGCCGTCCGCAAGCACATGGACGAAGTCAGGGACGATATAGTCGAGAAGCCTCTGATAATGGGTCACAACGATCGTGGCTCGCTCGGGCGACCGAAGCGCGTTGACGCCGCTCGCGACGACGCGGAGGGCGTCGATATCGAGTCCCGAATCGGTCTCATCCAGGATCGCGAGTTTCGGGCTGAGAACGGCCATCTGGAGGATCTCATTACGCTTCTTTTCGCCGCCTGAAAATCCCTCATTCACCGGGCGATTGAGAAGCGCGGGGTCCATGTCCAGTTCCTTGATCCGGCTTCGGATCAGCGACATGAACTCCATCGCGTCGAGCTCGTTTTCGCCCCTGGCCTTTCGCTGCGCGTTGAGCGCCGCTTTGAGGAAGTAGGTGTTGTTCACACCGGGAATCTCGATCGGATACTGAAAGGCCATGAAGATGCCTGCCCAGGCCCGCTCCTCCGGCTCCAGTTCCAGCAGATCCTGCCCCTCGAAGAGAACCTCTCCGGACGTCACCTCGTAATCATGGTGCCCGGCGATCACCCGGGCCAGCGTACTCTTCCCAGAACCGTTGGGCCCCATGATCGCATGGACCTCACCCGCCCGAACCGACAGACTGATCCCCCGCAGGATCTCATTGCCGCCGACACCAGCGTGCAGTTCTCGTATATCAAGCATTGTTGTATTCATCCTTATAATCGATTTCGTCTAGCCTACGCTGCCTTCGAGGCTGATGCTCAGCAGCTTCTGCGCCTCGACCGCAAACTCCATCGGCAGGACCCGGAAGACCTCCTTGCAGAAACCGCTCACGATCATATTCACGGCATCCTCCGTCGGGATGCCCCGCTGCCGACAGTAGAAGATCTGATCCTCACCAATCTTGGACGTACTGGCTTCGTGCTCTACCTGGGCCGTTCGGTTGCGGACGTCGATGTAGGGCATGGTGTGGGCGCCGCACCGATCGCCGATCAGCAGCGAATCGCACTGGGAATAGTTGCGCGCTCCCGTAGCGCCGGAGTTCACCTTGACCAGACCCCGGTACGTGTTCTGCCCGCGACCGGCCGATATCCCTTTGGATACGATCGTGCTGCGGGTATTGCGGCCGATATGCACCATTTTCGTGCCCGTATCCGCCTGCTGCCTGTTGTTCGTCACGGCAACCGAATAGAACTCACCTACCGATTCATCCCCGATGAGCAGACAGGACGGGTATTTCCAGGTGATCGCCGAGCCTGTCTCCACCTGCGTCCAGGTGATTTTCGAACGGGCTCCGAGGCATTTGCCCCGTTTCGTAACGAAGTTGTAGATGCCCCCTCGCCCCTCTTTGTCCCCCGGATACCAGTTCTGCACGGTCGAGTACTTGATGGTCGCGCTCTCATGGGCGACGAGCTCGACGACCGCAGCATGCAGCTGGTTCTCGTCCCGCATTGGAGCCGTACAGCCCTCCAGATAGCTCACATGGCTGCCAGGATCCGCGATGATCAGCGTCCGCTCGAACTGGCCGGTATTTCGTGCGTTGATTCGAAAGTAGGTGGAGAGCTCCATCGGACAGCGGACGCCTTCGGGGATATAGCAAAACGAGCCGTCGCTGAAGACCGCTGAGTTGAGGGCGGCGAAGTAGTTATCGCTATAGGGCACGACGCTGCCGAGATAGCGCCGCACGAGGTCCGGATGCTCACGGACGGCTTCCGAGAACGAGCAGAAGATGATGCCCAGTTCGGCCAGCTTCGCCCGGAACGTCGTGGCCACAGAGACGCTATCGAACACGGCATCCACGGCAACGCCCGCCAGCATCTTCTGTTCCTCCAGCGGTATTCCGAGTTTGTCGAATGTGCGGAGGAGTTCGGGATCGACCTCGTCCAGGCTCTTCGGTCCTTCCTTCTGCGACTTCGGAGCCGAGTAGTAGATAATATCCTGATAGTCGATGGGGTCGAAGTGGACGTTCTGCCACGTCGGCTGCTCCATGGTCAACCATCGCCGATAAGCCTTCAAGCGCCACTCCAGGAGCCACTCCGGTTCCTCTTTGCGACGGGAGATCTCGGCGACGATCTCCTCGCTGAGCCCTTTAGGCAGCGTATCCGATTCTATATCCGTACTCCAGCCGTGCTTATATTCCTGAGTGGCCAGAGCCTCGATCGAGTCTGTTGTCGTATTCATCCTCTACCTCGAGATCCCCGTTCCGTCGAGATCTCATCATTATCCTGGGTCAGTTCACTGATAGGTATGGCATCCAGCATCCGAAACACCTGACGGCTGATGCGGGCCAGGGGGCGCCGGATCGTGCAGTGCGTATGCTGAACACAGCCGATCTCGGCCTCGCGAAGGCAATGGGCCAGCGCAGGAGTGCCTTCGACCGCCTCAAGCACTGCCCCGATCGAGATATCGTCCGCTGGCCTCGCCAGCGAGTAGCCGCCGCTGCGACCTGCGGTCGAGTTCAGAAGACCGGATCGGGCGAGCTTCTGGAGGATCTTCGCGAGGAGATCCGCCGGAATCTCATAGTGCTCGGCGATTTCCCGTGCACGTATCGAACGCTGCCCGCCCGCCAGCGCGACGTACGTCAGGGCGAGCAGCGCATAATCGGTTCTCTTGGTAATCCCAATCATCGCATGAGTAAATCCCGACCGTTTCGGTCGTAGATATTCTACCCTACGCCCAGACGCAGACTGCGGTTCCGCGCTGCTCACCATCCTGAAGTATCGGGAGGTACGACGACGCCAGGAAGGAATCGAGCCGGTACGCGCCGTAGTTGCTGTAAGAGGCGACGTGTCCTTGCCCGTCGTCTGGAGAGCAGTCCGTTCACGACTCATACGCCGAGATCCATAGGCAAATGACGGCGTGCGGGCAGCGCATTGTTAGATGCGCCGCCGCACAACTACATGATCTGTAAGGACGGAGGTAATGGGATGTTGATGAGATACACCGAAGTTCGACGGCGGATGGCCTTCATCATTGCCCTATCGCCGCTTGCGTTCCTACCCGCGGCGGAAGCGAGCTCGCCTGTCAGGGCCGGACAGGCATCCAGGATCACCTCAGCCGAGGTCTTGAAACGACTGGAGACAGCAAGAAAGGCGTACAGTCAAGGTGATTATGCCGCCATCCTTCTCGCCACCCAGCGCATTGTGGAGAGTCCCGTTCTGAGCAAGACCACGAGCGAAGGGCAACCTGTGGCAAGCGAAATCTGGTTCTATCATGGCTGGGCTTGTCTGCAATCTGGTAATACGCACGGCGCGCGCACCTACCTGCGAAAGAGCGCTTCGACTGGCGAGAATCGCTGGGCCAAACAATCCGCTGAACTGCTTGGCGATCTCGATACCAGTGATCTCGATCGCGCTGTATCGAGGCTCATCGACTACCTCAGCAAGAACGCGTATGACCAGGCTCGTAATGCCTTGAAAGTAGCGCGCCGAGACTATCCGTCTCCACCAACTGGTGTAAAAGAAGACCTTGAGTGCGTCGATGGGATCCTTGCGTGTTATGACGCTGCGGGTCGCGAGAGCAGAGGCCCTCTAAGAGACTGTCTGCGCCAATACAGCGCTCGACATCCGGATGGCAGGTTGGCTCTGTACGCCTCGAACAAACTGGCTCAGCTCTCCCGACCAAAGGTGTGCTTTGTTGAACAGGGTCAGGGTCTCCTCGGCTATTCTGAGTACGACGGTACACATCGCGAATGGCTGACAAGCCGCGAACACGGCCGTGTTCAGTTCGCTGAGATCGCGGCCGACTCCAACCAATACGCCTTTGTTGCTTGGGCGCCCGATAGCGGCGTCCTGCAAGTCTATGTTGGGCGAATGGGCGGATCTGAGACGCCGGCAGTGATATGGAGCAAGCGGGTGCCCGAAGCGGCCATCGCCCGGCCAGTCGTTCGCGATCTGCGATGGACGCCAACGCCGGAACGACAATCACTCGCGTTTATCGCCCCAACAGCGAATGATGAAATAGCCGTGTGGCTGTGGAACTCCGGAGATCGAAGGGCCGAGAGTCTGGAGGGCAGTGTCACGCCGCCTGACAGCGCAGAACAAAGCTCGTTTCGCTGGTCTCCCGACGGTCACTACCTGGCATATCTCGACGGAGGTCGTTTCCTTCGCGTGGTTCGCAGAGACCGTACCGGTGTCGGCGGGGGCAAGCGGATCACGACGGCCAGTGAGGTTCTGGACTTCACCTGGGCACGATCTCCCGATGTCGGCGCCGAACCGGTTCTGATCGGCCTTACGAGGGGTGGCGTCTTTATGGCCAGCGTCCTGGGCGGGGATATTAGAGTCGACGCTTTGGAGTTAACCATGTCGGAACCATCGGCGCCGGCAGGTGGGATCGCTCCGACGCCGCAGACACGCGTGGCGACCTGTGCCGTAACCGCAGCAGATGTTGTTACAGCGGATAAGGAGCGGACGCTGGGTTCCATCGGACTATCCTGCAGAGCGGACACCGGAATGGTCGCGGTCGGCGAGACGACTCTGTACCTGAATCCTGAGGCGCGACGCGAGGTTGAATCCAAACTGCTGAAACAGATCGGGAAGCAGACGGGCAAGGTAAAGATCGACCTGAATCGGGCGATCGTCGTCGATATCCAGTTCGATCGCTATGTCTACGACGCTGCGACCCAGACAGGCCGTCTCGACGGCATCCGCGTACGCGGCATCCGTACGGATATTAGCCCGGATAATGTCTCACGCCTTTCCGATCTCGGGCCAGCCGTGGTGCAGCTCCCGCCGGAGGAATGGGAGAAGCGATCTCGCATCGATGTCTCCAGCGATGGTTCGTATGCGTCTCTCTTCGATGAAAAGAGCCAGACCGCCTATATCTACGGCCTTGCTCCGTTCCGAGAACTGGATCGCCTGAAGGGCGTGAGCGACGTTAAGTTCGCCCCTCAAGGCCCCTTCCTCGCCTTTCGATCGCCTGACGGTCTCTATCTTGCGCCGAACCCGTCGACCGCGAGTAAGCTTCACTATCGCATCGCAGGGTCCGGTGCGGGTACGGGTTTCGAGTGGTCGCCCGCCGGCAACGAACTGGTCCGCTGGGGCGACGTCGGGAGTAGCGTCAAAGCCGTCTATATGAACCAGGTTCTCTACGGCTGCGAGGGCCCTCCAAAAGAGACCGCGGCGCTGTATCCAACCGGCGTCTATGAGAAGTGCCGTTTTGCCCCGGATGGGACCATGGTCGCGCTGCAACGAAAGGAACGCCAGAGCGGCAACTCCGAAGAGACCGCCGGCGTCTACACGATGATTAGGGGACGCGTCTATACCCCTACCCCGGAAACGGCGCGATTGGTCCGCTTGCCCTTCGACGATCGCAACACACTGGTCGGATGGCTCTGGTATCGCGAATGAGACGGAGAGCGCAGCCCGGACGCGTCTGAAGCCGCCTCCACAAGCCTGTAGGCCCGCGTGCGCCTTGATGGATCACGCCCAGGATGCCCCCACCGGGGACATTCACGCGAGGGTCACGACCATCGTGCGGCGCTGGTCCCATCAGTCATAGGCTCCCCGAACACTGCCACTGGACAAATCGCCGATACGCTTATACAATCTACAAGTACGGGATTCGGAGTTAGCCGTCGCAATGCTGGAAGGTTCGATGATCGGCACCTTCGTACGCTCTGACATCTGCCAGTTTGCCATTCGGGAGCCGCACACACGGCCGACATTCCGGGGCGCCCTGTGCGCAGGTCGCGCACATACCGCTTCGCCCTCCACCATTCCCCGGCCATGTGCTTGCATCGAGCAGCACACGGATGGGACATCTCACGACAGTCAGAGCCGCCCGGTCCCTGTCGGACTTTGCAGGAAGACAGGATCGGGCGGCGGCGCCGGGTCATAGCCGATAATCCGGGGAGTCATCGAACGAACGCGTGGCGTCGGGTCTTTGCATACACGATATTGGAGTTGGCGTTCGTATGGCTTGGGCATGGCGCCGCTCTGGCATTGGAGATCGGTCCGATCACGGCTCCGATGCGCGCCGACGATCCACGCCTTGAACAGCGGCTATCCGTTCGCGCCGGCCGATGGTATGTCGGCGCGCTGTGCGAGCGCATGGCTGACATCACAGAGGGCGCTGTGGTCGCGAACGAGCGCGACGGCGCGGCCGATCCTCGGGTCATCGCGATTCTGCGGGATATTACGCTCGCCGACGCCATGAATGCGCTTCGCCCGCTTCTGAGCTACAAGGATGCGCCGTACATCTGGGACAGGTACGGCGACGCGCCGGCCAACCGTTATGTGCTGCGCCGTTCCCTGAATGCGCAACGACTCGCTGCGGAGGTTGACGCGCGCATTCAGGCGGACTTCGAGGCGGAATGTGCGAAGCTGCTTCGCTTATCCCGCCTCAACAATGACGATCTAAAGGAGCTTGCCCGGGACGACGCCATGGCCAACAACATGGTGCGATTTCCGCGCGTAGCGGAGGCCTGGCGAATGCTGGGGGATAGCCTCTCCTCGGACATGCTCAATGCGGTTCTTCGCGGCGCCCAGACGCTGACTTTGACAGTCGCGGACCTGCCAGCGAGCGGTCAACGCTTTGTGACGACAGTGTGGTCGGAAGGACAGCATACCATCCTCACCCCTGAGGGCGGGCGTGCAGAGGCCCCAGAGCCGAAGACCATCCGCGTACAGGTGGATCATGTTGGGCCGAGCGCTGCGCCGGTTCTCGTCATTGGCCTCCCCCATGCAGGTGGCTATGGCTATGCAGGAGGGCTCCCGTTATTGCGCCGTCTGTCCATCGGATATCTTCCAGCCTGGATTCTGCCAGCCGATCGGGCTCGCGATCCCCGTGAGGACGCGGTCCTGCCTCGTCCATCGTTCGAGCCGTCTGATCAGCCGCAAACCGAGAACCTTGCATGGCGGCTAACGCAGCTCGCGCGCGCGGCTCGTATCTCCGTCTTCTGCCGTCTCTCACATCCCTACGACGCGATGCAGCCGCCCGCTCCCTACGGCCAGGTCCTGTCCGACTGGATCGATGCACTGGGACGTCAGAGGGCGCTGATGCAAACAAAGTGGCAATCGGATACGCTCCTCATATCATCCTCTGGATGGATAACGCACGACGCTGATCAGACGACATGGCGTACGGAGAAGGCTCTGCGGAAAAGCCTCAGGCGAAAGGACGGGATGACCTTCCAAGAGGTCGCGGCGCTCGCGGCTTCGATGACCGATCAACAAGCGCTAACCATCGGCGCGGACC
Organism: Chthonomonadales bacterium; assembly: GCA_013360745.1. Classification (GTDB taxonomy): domain Bacteria; phylum Armatimonadota; class Chthonomonadetes; order Chthonomonadales; family CAJBBX01; genus JABWBA01. Next base: position 72,159 of record JABWBA010000004.1, read on the forward strand.
ATCCTTCACTAGCTTTCCTTAGGAAGCCGGGGCTATACGCGGCGCTCGGACAGGCGCCGGACCTCATATCCCATGCATAATCAATGAACGGCATTCCACTGACCGGCAGGTTCGCCGAGATCATCGCCCCGAAGAACGACGAAGACGCACAGACTCGCTTGACAGCCTTTCGTATCGTCGAGAAGCCACTGAAACCACTTATCGCCGAAGACGGAACGATGAGCCTCGTCGCCGGTAAAGGTCATATCTGGCAGCTCGAGCTCCGGCAGTCGGATGGCGTCTGGCGCCCCCATTCAACCATAGTAAGGCCAAAGGAGGAAGCCGACGACTCGACCGTCCCGCTTCGTACAACGGGATCGGAAGACTGACGGGCGAAACGCGGACGGGGACGAACGCCTTTACGGCGAGCTGCACCGTGGACGGAGAAGGAAATCGGACGAGCCAGACCATCGGAGGCGTAACGACCAGCTTCACCCTCAACGACGACGATGAACTGACGGCGACGAGCGGCGGGTTCACGAACAGCTACTCCTACAACGCCAACGGCGAGCAGACGGGCCGGACGCTGTCGGGAACGGCCTACACGCTCGAGTACGACTATGAGGGCCAACTCACCCAGATCACGCAGGGCCAGAACACTACCGACTTCGTCTACGACGCCCTCGGCAGGCGCTGCAGCCGCACGGCCGGCGGAACGACGACGGTCTTCTACTACGCCGGCGACGCGATCCTTCTGGAGAAGCAGGGCAGCAGCTTCACCGGCGTCTACACCTACGGCAACGCCCTGCTCCGCCGCAACTCCGAATACCCGCTCTACGACGGTCACGGATCGGAGCGGACCGTCCCTTCAAGCAACCAGACGGTAACGGGGAGCATCAACTACGAGGCCTTCGGCCAGACTGCCGGGGCGAGCGGATCCTCCGACAGTCCCTATATGTACGCGGGAGCTTGGGGCTATCGTACCGACGGCGATGCGGAACGTAGAGCGGCGGCAAGGGAGCCGTCAACCCAGATCACCTCCGGGGGCGAGATGAGGCTCTGGTAGTCCTCCTGCCCCACCGAAGGGGACGCTCCAGCCCCATGGAACCGATAGGCGATCGTGCACGGCTGTTCCTGCGGCGCGACGAAGCCGATGCCGCCCATGTCGGCGGCGTCCCAATAGGCTAAGCCGTAGAACGTCGTCATGGCAATGCACGTATGCGCCCACGACTGCGAACGAACCGTGTACCAACGTGGCGGACCTGAACCGTCGGTCACCCCCTCGGCATCCCCCCGTCCATCGATGGTCGCCCGCCGCTCCCGAGAGTCCTCGTATGCTCCCCCGGTCGCATAGAAGGCACGGGAGGGCACTCCTACGGCGGGTTGCCATTCTGTTTGCACCTCGATATGAGTCGCTGCGAAGGTGAAACGCTTCGTGAAGCGGACCCCGGAACGGAGCTCCTTGCGCACTTCGACAACGGTGCGCACCGGGCCATCTGCCAGAATCCGTGTTGATCGCACGGTACCCGGCTCATCGGTCCAACCGGTTTCCTCGGACGATACCATCAATCGCAGTATCACCGGAATTGCCGCGCGCCCCGCCTGTCGAACGGCGATGTCCCGAACCACGCCATCCGCCAGCCGCGCCTCATAGGTTTCCGCCCGGACCGCACCGGTCTGCGAATCGTACCATCCACCGCTCGGGGCCATCAGTCGATCGGCCCCGCCTCTGTCGTTCCAGACGATTCGAAATCGCCGCACGGAACCTCGAGGGAACGGTCCGATTGGCGCGAAACTCAGGTACCTGCCTTCTGCAAGCTCGTCTACCTGCGCAGGGACCGGGCCCTTCTTCGGGCCATCCATCGCGACCACGCGCACCGAGGCCGGATCCATCGAAGGCGCCGCCACTGGCAGAATGATCGGAAGGCCGGTCCGGTCCTGCTCCCCTGCCCGGATCTCCACGACGGCAGCATGGCGCCAACGACGCGAATCGGCTGCAATCGCGGCAGTGAGATCCAGCCGGTTATCACCCGGGCACAGGTCGGCGCGGCGGGTGCGCACCACCAGCCGTATCCGCCGAACGCCATCGAGACGATCGGTCGGCACGGTCAGCGAGATGGTTCGAACGTCGTTCGGAGGGAGGTCGACCCTGGTTCTGGCGAGAAGACGATCGGCCTTTTCGGTCTCGGCATAGGCCAGCACATCGGCCTTCGGCGCCGCAGCATCGCCGAGATTACGCAACGTCGCCCTCGCCGTAAGCGGCTCCCCCTGACGGACCGACGGCTTCAGCAGCCTGGATCGGCCTGCCACGACTGAGACGTCGGCCCGTGCGAGGGCAGGGCCGGCCATGATGCCGTAAAGACCCGCCCGCAGCCTCCCCTGCCCGATCGAGGTGTCCGGCGGAACGGAGCGAAGGGGATTCCCGGCGGAATCGAGGATGTAGACGACGCGCCGACCGGCGCCCGCCAGCCGCGCCACCTCAGCCTCGGGGAGTTCCATGCGGCCTGCGCCGGCGAGCCGCACTCGTACGTTGCCGGGCCCCTCGCGCCACAGGCTGATCGTCCGTGTACCGTCGGACTGGAACCACAACCGCTCCGTTCGCAGGGTGGTCACCGGCTCGCCGTCGCGGAGGACGCGCGCGAGGGAGATTCGGGGTCCGGCCACGGCATAGCCGTTCTGCGGCAGGGTAAACAGTTTCCCACCGAGCGTAACGCGCCGCGCCTTTGTCCCGAAGTTCGTGATGCACGTGGTGCCGTCTGCGAACCTCGTCCGCTGCAGGTCACGATCGCCGCCGACAAAGGCATGATCCACCATCGCGGCCTCAGCCACTTCACGATGGACGGCCGACGCCACGGTCGCAGTGCGGAGGAAGAGCTCGCGATCCACCGCCCATGCCCCCTCCCGATTGGCCCAGAGCATCGGCATCGTTCCATAGAGAACGTTGAAGGCTTCCTTCTTCGCCGTCATCTCAGGCGCGGCCTCGATCAGAAAATCGTTGGAATCGCCCCAATACCAGGTCGACACCACGCAGTCATGGAACGTCAGCTGCCAGAGCGGCGCCCGGTACCTGTGGCCAATACCCCACCTCTCGTAGTTCTCCCACGTATCGACGTCGTAGGGTCCGTCGAACGAATCGGATCGATTCCTCGGCCGGATCAGGTGTCCGGCTGGCCACGCGAACTGGTAGCTGCTCATCATCCCTTCGACGTACGATAGATAGGGCGCCCCCCACCAGATCCCGTGCTCGCCGCCTACAACAAGCCCGAGGCTTGCCACGGCCGCCAGCAGCCGTTCGCCGCATCGGCGCTTGTCGGCGCGAGTCAGCGGGTGGTCGGGATCCCAGCACTCGTAGAGCCCTTCAGCCGTGGTCACATCGATGAACCGCCCGCCGAACGGGAGCGTCCGGAGCCGTTCGGCGATCACCTCCCGGGCGCGGATCTCCCAGAGCGACGGGCAGCGCTTCATGTACTGCACCTTTTTGTCATAGGTCAGCCACGCCTTCATCCGCTCTCCGTCCGGGTTCAGCACCGCGGCGCCGGGCAGAGTGTCGTGGTTCTGATCGGGTCGCTTGCCAGCTTCGACCGGCAGGATATCGGTGTAGTTGTCATACTCCGATGTGAGATAGCCGAGCTCGTTGATTCGGCGCATTTCCTCCGGGCCCGGGGCGCCATGGAGCAGCATCCGATCGATCCCTGCGGCCCGAGTCTGACCGGCGAGGTCGATCGTGGCATTGCCCCAGACGTCCACGGCGCCGTACAGTTGACGCACCCTGGGATTCGCTCGAGCCTTCTCCCGAAGGGGTCTGATGAGACCGTGTGTCGCGGCATAGGCGCGATAGGACCGGGCCATGGCCACATAGCCTCCGCCTGCCAGAAAGCGATAGAGCACGCGGCGGGGGTAGGCGAAGGTCCCCCGGGAGGGATGCCATCCGATCCTCGGCAGCGAGAGAGGGAATCCGGCTCCGGACGCCGAGCGTGTGGTGATGTAGGCATCGTCGCTTGTTTCGATGATCGCCAGATAGCCAGCGCCTGTCAGCGTGTCGCCGATGCCGAACCAGGGCATGTCGAGACGATCCGCCGAGAGCCAGGTGCGTGGGAACGGATCGAGGGTGAGCGGATAGAGGTGTCCGTCGGTATAGTCGGCAACCGCCATGTACGCGTCTCGGGTCGCTGGTAGAAAGGCGTCGGGCGCCAGCGCTCCGGTGAACGGACCGGACCGATCCTGCATATCCATAGCTACCTGAAGGTCCGCAGGCTCGGGACCAATGCTCAGCCGCACCCGACAATCCCGTCCCCATGACGCCATGACGATGCTGATGCCGCCGTCGTCCCTGTCTACGTCCCGAAACGGCTTCCGGTCGTCACGGCCCGCCGGCTCGGGCTGTTTCCAGACGCGACCGCACCGCCTGTCGGTGACCTCGATGGTCCCCGCATCGGGATCGACGCGCACGATCAAAGCCGACGATCTAAGGGAGACCGGCTCCAAACAACTCGCCCGTACGCAGGCGACCAGCAGGCCCAATGCAAGCGGCCATACCATGGCCTTGGTGGTCAGCGACACTCGGCGATCGGTCGCTCCTCTCATCTCGGCCTCCTTCGTCTCCGTTTCAGCCGATGCGACTATTCCCCGTCGACCCGCAACATCCTGCGTAGGGCTCGGCGGCCACGGATCCACCGCCGCGCCTGGGGCCGCCCCGCGCAATCCCTTCCGCGGGCGCCCCGACAGACCCCGAGCGATATACTTGACACCCCCGCAAAGGCAGCGTATAGTCAAATAGGCGTTCTATCCACATTGATGTCTTGACCGGAATGGTCCACATCAGGAGGATGGACCCATGATGACGGAGTGTCGTGGTTGCTCGCGTGGTGGGGTACACCACCGCCGCGCACGGACTGGCCTGTGCAGTACGACCGCTCTCCGCAGCCTGCTCCGACGCCGACTGGTTGCCATGATCGTCCCGGTTTTTCCCCTCGTTGTCGCACTGGTTGCGCCGGTTGCCGCTGCCGTGGAATGCAGGATATGGTGGGGCACGCTGCCGGGCCAGGACCCGCTGGATCGCTTCCCAACCTACCTGAGCGGAACGCGTGTGGCAGCGTTCAGCCCCTACCCCCTTCTGTCAGATCGCGATGAGATCACTCCGCCGGAGGAATGGGTCTTACCGGGCGATGTGCAGACCGTGCGAAGCGGCGCAGTCGGAACTGGCTATCCGCCGTTCAATAACGGGCGCCCGCCCGTGAACCTTGCCTTCATAGACGCCTGCCTGACCGGCCTCACCAACGAGTTCGCCTGGGCGCTCCTCGTGCCCTACTGCTCTGCCTACAACCAGAACTGATGCGAAAACCAGTGCGAGGTCGGCTGGCGATTACTGACTGCGCTCGATGCCACGTCTGCGACGGGCTCTGCATTCTGGGAGGCTCTGGCCGGCGGAGCGACAGCGCACGAAGCTCGGGACAAGGCAAGCGATGCGTACTATGATTCTATACAGGAACCTCGGCAGGACCCACGAGCAACGCTGAGCGTCTGGGGCGACTATTACACGTGGCTTTATGGTCTGTACACCTATGGCGACAGCATCGCCAGCGGTTTCTGGCATGATTGAGGGGGACCCCAACTATGAGGAATACACGACTCTGGGTCGCAATCATCGTGGTAGTCGCGGTGGGGATATCGATCGGAACTTCCCGTCGTACCATAAGCAAGCCGCAAGACCAAGACACGGGTGCGCGGCCAGAGCGCGCTCTGGCCGCGGCTAAGCGGTTCTTGGTCACTGTCGGGCTACCGATCCCGGGGACCGATCCTACCGTCAGGCTACAAAATGAGAGATGGCGGTCACGTTTTGGATGCGAGATCAATTGGGTTGGTACGTATCGATTCGAGCTCACCCCAGACGGAGACAGCGTTGTGACGTTCAACAACTACGCACGCGAGGCTGCTCAGATTCGTGGTCTGGAACGCACGGGTCGCTCCATGTTCAGAACTGACAGCGAAGCGAGGGTTTTCCTCACGAAAGTCGCGACAGCTCTGGGCCTACCGCGCTCGGCCAAGATATCCAACCTGAAGCTGGCGGGCGATAACGCACCGGGGCACGGCGACACCAACCGCACAGGGATCGCCACCGCAACGTTCGTAGTCCATCCGCGTGATAATCCCTTTTTGCATTGCGGAAATGGAATGACCGTCTCCGTTGATCCTGAGGATGGTGTCCTGACGTACTTTGCCGCATCCTGGGATAATGTCGTCTTGCCGTCGGAGCCGGCAGCCGCTCCCTCCCTAGCCCGTGCGACCGCTGAGAGACTGGCCACGGCGGCGTACCTGAAGCAACGGAGGCCTCAGTTTCGTCGTGCGAACGCGCCAACAAGCGCGAAGCTTGGATGGGTTTTCCGGACCGGTCCTTCGGCAGCGGATATCCGCGAAGCCGCGTACGCCCGACGCCGGTGCGTCTCGCGTGGGTTGTCTACTTTGGCTTCGAAGCTGTCTTCATTGACCCCTACGACGGCTCTGTGCTGGGAGGCATCGAGGTGAAGGGTGCGGCGCGGCCCCCCGTAGGCGGTGCGGACGGCCGACCGGGCAGCACGCCATCGATCTGATCGGTCTCATCCGCCGACCGTGGCTGGTCGACTCTCCGCATCGGTCGGGAGATCGCGGCGGTCGGCTCTGCATTTCCTCGGATCGGGGTACCATCGGCGGAACGCGATGGAGATGATGCTCTTGTGACTGCACGGCCAATGGCGCTCGCGCTGCTTTTGTTGGGATGTACTCTGATTCTGGCAAAGGCGTCGCGAGCAAACGAACGCCAGGGGGCTCTCCGCCTACCCACTGGCGAGCCGTTGACCTGCATCTACTACTTTCCCCATTGGTGGGAGCCGTGGAAGAGCAGCGACGATGCCATCCGGGCGGACCTGAAGCGGCTTCGGCGCACGGGCTTCAACACCCTGCTCCTGGACCACGAGTGGAGTCAGGCGATCGACGGCAACTGGAAATGGCTGGACCGATCCGTTCGCCTGGCGCGGGAGTCGGATATGGCGATCGTGCCGTGGCTGACCATCAAGACATGGTCCGACATCGCACCCGGCCATCGACATCAGCTGGCGCGCGAGTGGTTCGGCGTGGACATCCCGTTCGGGCAACATCAGGATGGATCTCCGGCAGGGCCGATCATCTGGGACCGATCGATTCGGATCGCCGGCGTCCGATATGCTCGCATGTACCTGGAACGGTACGCGGACCAGGCCCTGCTTCGGCTGAGATGGAACGGCAAGGACCGGCCCGTCATCAGCCTCAGCGTTGAGTCGGGATGGGATGGGGGCTTCGACGACGGCAGCAGCGAACGGTTCCAGAGATGGTGCCGCCGCAAGTACGGGTCGATCGGCGCACTCAACCGGGCGTGGGGCACGAGCCTGCTCCGGTGGGATGGGATCAACCCGCGCGACGCATCGGTATTCGACTACAAGCGCCACGGCGAGAGTCAGGCCGCCCACCCGCAGGCCGTTGAGGATCATGTGCTGTTCCGCTCCGAGACGATCCGCGACGTTCTGGGTGCGATCGGCAAGGAGATCCGCCGGACACACCCCGACGTCCTGTTGATGGCCGAGTACCCCTATCAGTATGAGGCGGAACACCCTCACGCGAAGGCATACCGACTCCAGTATGGGGCGGATCCGATCTCGTGCGATTGGGCCGATATCGTGTTGATCCGGGCTACGGGGCCGTTGACCGAGAAGGAGCTGGCCGCCATGGAACGGCATCGACAGCGGACGGGCCAGCGCTTCATCCTGACCTATCGGACCTACGCAGACTGGGACCTGTCGCCTTCTTCGGATGCCTTCAGCGCCGCGGTCCGGACCTTCGCGGGTCAGGCGGCGGACTGGGGCAGCGGCTTCGGCTTCTACAGCTGGAACGAAATGGTCGACACCCATGTGGCGTTCTCTACAGCCATGCCCGCGACCGAGCAGGCGGGCTGGACTGCCGAGCGCTCCGAACGGGCGATCGGGCTCCTCGCGGCCATGGTTCAGCGGTACAGAGCGACGACACCGTAGGCGATCGTCGGCAAGGTCCTATACCCTCCTCGCGGTCGGCGCAGGAACCGGCGCATCGTCCGACGAACGTCTAGCCATTGTTCGTCTGGAGGTGCCCTTGATGCGTGTTCCGGGTCTGATTCTGTTGACTGTTCTATGCGCTGCGACGCTTGTTGCGTGCGGCCCGCGGCGCGGTTCCGAATCGAAGGAAGGGGAGCTGAACGTTGCCCTCTTCAAGGGCGGCTACGGCACCGACTTCTTCGAGGAGGCGGCCAAGGAATACGAGGCGGCGCACCCGGGCAAGAAGATCAAGGTCTGGGGGAATCCTCGGGTCTGGGAGCAGCTCCGCCCCCTGTTCGTCGCGGGAACGCCGCCCGATCTAACCTGGCCCGGCTGGGGCATGGATTACTGGCCGCTGGTGTACGAGAAGAAGGTCATACCCCTCGACACGTATCTCGACGGGGCGCCGTACGAGGGCCGCGGCGCGTGGCGCGATACCTTTGAGCCTTCGCTGCTGGCGCTCGGCCAGCACGAAGGCAAGCAGTACATGCTCCCCTACTTCTTCAGCATCAACGGCTGGTGGTACGACAAAGCCCTCTTCGCCAAGCACGGATGGACGCCGCCGAAGACGTGGTCGGCGATGCTCGCCCTGTGCGGGAAGATCAAGGCCGCCGGGATCGCGCCGATCACCTACCAGGGTAAGTACCCCTACTACGCCATAGCCGGGTTCCTCGTCCCCTGGGCGATCAGCCACGGCGGCATGCAGGTCTTCGATGATTGCCAGAATCTCAAGCCCGGGGCGTGGAAGTCGCCGTCGATGCTTGAGGCCGCTCGACGGATCAAGCAGCTGATGGATCTGGGCTACTTCCAGAAGGGCGCGAACGGGATGAGCCATACCGAAGCGCAGATGGAGTTCGTCACCGGCCGGGCGGCGATGATCCCATGCGGAACCTGGCTCCATTCGGAGATGCGGGAGCAGCTGCCCAAGGACGGGTTCGAGATGACGTTCTTTCTGCCGCCGGCGCTGGACGACGGCAAGGGCGATCCGACTGCCGTCGCCATCGGCATCGAGCCCTGGGTGATCCCGACGGACGGCAAGAACCGGGCGCTTGCCGTAGACTTCTATAAGTACCTGACCACCCCGGAGAAGGCGCGGCAGTTTGTGGAACAAAAGGGGACGCTGATGTCCGTCAAAGGGAGCGATCAGGCCACGATGCCGCCGTATCTCGAAGCGCCCGCGGCGGTCTTTCGCGCGGCAAAGGTGACCTATTCCTCGGAGTACGCCCAATGGTACCCGGCTCTGGGCAAGGCGAGCCAGGACGCGATGTCGGCTCTGATGACCGGAGAGTCGACACCCGAGCAGTTCGTCCAGCGCCTTGAGGATGCCGCCGAACAGGCGCGGCGGGATCCGAATCTGGTGAAGCACAGGGTGGTTCGGTGATATCCGGCTGGAGCCGTCTGGCCCGTAAGCACGTATGCCGACATCGGTAACGGCACGGGCTCGTCGTTCCGGGGTGTCCGGGCGAAGCCGAGCGCTGTTCATCACCGGATTTCTGGCGCCTGCCGTCCTCCTGTACGGCCTGTTCGTCCTCGTGCCGGTAGTGCAGGCGTTCGTTTTCTCGCTCTATCGGTGGCGGGGGGTCTCGGAGCATCGCACGTACGTGGGGTTCGAGAACTTCGCGCGGCTTGCGTCGGACCCGGTCTTCCGGATTGCGCTGAGTCACAATCTGGTGTTCCTGCTGGTCGGCGGAGCCGCGCTCCTCGGCCTCGGACTGGTGATCGCGCATGCGGTCCACGGGGAGGGCCGTGCGGTCCGAGCGCTCCGAGGCGTCTACCTCTTTCCTCAGATCATCTCCGGGGTTGTCGTCGCGATCCTGTGGATGTTCATCTACAATCCGTCGTTCGGCATCCTGAACGGCGCCCTCAAGGCCGTCGGCCTCGACGCCATCGCCCTCGATTGGCTCGGCACACCCCGGACCGCCCTTCCCGCGGTCGGCGTTACCTTCGTCTGGCACGCCGCCGGGTTCTACATCATGCTCTTCTCCGCAGGCCTCAGGACCATCCCTGCCGAGGTTCAGGAAGCCGCCCTTCTCGACGGAGTCGAGGGGCTGCGCCGCTTTCGATGGATCACCCTGCCGATGCTCTGGGACGTCATGCGCGTCGCGATCGTCTACGTCGTCATCAACGCGTTGAACGTGTTCGCTCTGGTCTTCCTGATGACGGTCGGCGGACCAGATCGGCGCACGGAGACGATGCTGACCTATCTCTATGAACAGGCGTTCAAGAACAGCGAGTTCGGCTATGGCACCGCTCTGGCCGTGGCGAACTTCGCGATCGTCATGCTGCTGAGCGGGCTCGTCCTGTTCCTGCTGCGCCGCAACCCTCAGGACGCCCGGGCATGATCCGGCGAGCCCTCAGCGTGATCGGTCTTTCCGCCTTCGCGGCGTCCGTCGCCCTCCCACTGGTGTGGGTCCTGATGACGTCCTTCAAGAGCAGTCCGGAGATCTTCGCGTCCCCGTGGTCGATCCCTGGCGAGCTCCGCTGGGTGAACTACGCTAAGGCGTGGCAGGAGGCGGGTATCGCCCGGTGTTTCGTCAATAGCCTGAAGGTTACGGCCGCCACGATGCTGATCCTCCTGCCCGTGGGATCCATGGCCGGCTATATCCTTGCCCGCTATCCGTTTCGGGGCTCCCGGTGGGTCCTGACCGCGTTTCTTGGAGGGATGATGTTCCCCATCTTCCTCGCCATCGTGCCCCTGTTCCTCCTGCTGCGGGACCTCGGCCTGCTGAACTCCCTCGAAGGGCTCACGCTCGTCTACGTCGCCTACTCACTCCCCTTCACCATCTTCGTCATGACGGGCTTCTTCCATACGCTGCCTGCGGAACTGCTGGAGGCCGCCATGATCGACGGCTGCGGTCACGGCGCGGCGTTCTGGCGTGTGATGCTTCCGCTGGCCCGCCCGGGTCTGGTCGTCGTCGGGATCTTCAACGCGATCGGCCTGTGGAATGAATACCCGCTGGCTCTGGTGATCGCCCTCAGCGATGAGATCCGTACGCTGCCGCTCGGCATCGCCAACTTGATGATGATGGAACACTACCAGAGCGACTGGGGCGCCCTCTTCGCCGGGCTCGTCATCGTGATGGGCCCGGTTCTGGCAGTCTACTGGGCATTTCGGGATCGGATTCACGACACCATGGTGGCCGGAGCGCTGAAGGGATGATCGCGCGGCCCGGCCCCGTCAGTCTGTGATGGTGCGTGTCCCCTTGCACTCCGGGTAGCTTGAGCATCCCCAGAACGCCGCGCCGGCCCTGACGCCGGTCCGTGCCGTACGTCGGACCATCGGCTCGCCGCAGACAGAGCACGCCGGCACACTTGGCGTGCCGGAACCCGTCCGATCTGTCAGATCCGACCGATCCGCCGAACCACACTGCCCCATCGCCGCCCTTCTCGCCGCCGCCAGGCGTTCCGAGTACCCTCCGTCCTCGATGAAGGACTGTTCCAGCCGCGAAAGCTGGCGATCGAGCAGGAAGTTCGTTTGGTGAATCAAGCATAGGATCGTGTTGGCAGCGGTCTCCGGGTCGCCGGACTCGACGAAGGCGCGGTAGGGAGTGTAGGGGTCGTCATTGGACGGATTGGAGTGATCGGACTGATCGGTCCGATCCGACGGATTCGACGGATCGCGGGTCCTTGCCAGCGACCGAACACGGACTGCGCGGGGGTCGTCCCTGGCCCATTGCCGGAACCGCCTCTGCCGCAGGAAATCCTCGTAGTCGAGGAGCAACTCGTCGAGGCTTGCCCGGGCGACGCTGGTCAGGCGCAGCTCAGTCTGGCTCGACGTGACGGCGGCACGGCTCCCCTCGGCGATGTTCTGGCGGCCGCTTCGCGCGGCCTGCACCATCTGATCGTGCGTGCGTGACCGCTTGTCGACGAACCGATCACAGAACGCCACCGTTGCATCATGGACCGCCTGCGCCGCCCGGAACGAACGGAGCATCCGGTACCCACCGCCCGGCCTGATGCGCCGATGCTCGTGTGTCATAGGCCTCCCAATGCCGAGAGTGCCCGATCAAACCGATCAAGTTGATCCGACTGATCCGTCAAATCACGCCGCTCGCTCCGCTCGCGGGTCGGCGCTGAGCGCCGACGGGGAGCAAGCCGTAAAGCTGCTAAGCTGCAAGCCGTAACTACAATGTCCTTGCGCACCGTAAGGGGACGGTGCTGTCCCTCGATCGTCCCGCGGCCGCACGTCGCGGATGCTGGCACGACACGTGCCCGATCGGACTACCGTGCCACTCGCAAGACGCAGCGAAACCCGATGTCGTCCCACTCTCGGGTTCCTATTGCGTCGCGCCAGTACATAGTGCCATCGCCCCGCACGATGCTCATGTTCAGCGGTCGGTCGCCCAAAGAGCTTGGGGACGTGGCATACTTCGTTCGGGTCCACTCGAGAGGCGCGGTTACCAGGCCGCGGATTCCCACGTGGCTGATGTCACCATTGCTTGGGAGCTCGGAGAAGAACCCCCACGGGTAAGGTCTCCCGTCGGGTAATCGTCCAGCGTACTCCCATTCCTCCTCAGTCGGCAGGTCAACGCCGGCCCACGCGGCATAGGCTTTGGCGTGATGCCAAGTCACGTTCTGTACAGGAGCATCCTGTCCGCCATCGGAACCGTCGTCGCCAATTGGGGATTGGCGGCGTGTGACCCGAACAAACTGCGTGTACTGTCGCCACGACACTTCCCTCTCGTAGATCCAGAACGGAGTGAGCTTCCGCGCCGACGGCGGCAGAGCACGAAGGTCGGACCGCCACACACCTGAGCTGTCACTGTCTTCGGTCTTACCGATGGCGACGTTTCGGCCCTCGATCAGGACCATCACTGCACCGTCGCGGGGATTCACCCAACGAGTTCCTGCGCGTGCATTGGCAGGTGGACGCAATGCTGACCTAGCCGTGCGGGCCTTGGGCGATGCCCGCCTTCTACCGTGCCCGACAGTGACCACGCAGTAGCGCAAGAAATGCGAGTCGCCAGCGTCCGGTGATGGGTTACGCGAGTACACGCCAGCACCCCTTTGGGTGTACCCAGAGCCTTCACCGCGAAGCGCCATCCCGGACGGCGAGATACCCCGGCACCACTCGAGGTGTCCGGACTCCCACATCGCTATACAGCCGTATGGGCTAGCGGTATCAAAGGCGTGCTCCCAACCATGGTTCTCTGCGTCGCCCCAAGGGAAGCGCCGGCCGTCGGTCCCGCGGGCGGCCTTCTCCCACTGGGTCTCTGTTAACAACTGGCCTCGCGCCCACCGAGCATATCGCCGCGCCGCTTCCCAATTCATGGGAGCCCACTCATCCGGGCTTTTGAACTCCACTGGCTCGTGACTTGTCGCGAGCGAGTGCCTCACGTACTGTGCGGCTGTCACGGGCCTCTCACAGACCCAGAAGGTCGCGACCCATTCCTGGTGCTCTGGGCAAGCGGATGTGTCGTACTCCGAGCCCATCGAGAACCAGCCTTCCGGTACGCAGACGAGCACGGCACCGTCAACGGGGTTCTTCCAGCGATCGCCGATCGCGGCTGACGCCGGCGGGCGCGCCCCAGTGTAGACTATCGTGCGCGGCGGTCGCAGGTATTGGACCCCCGACTCGAGGATAGTGAGGCCAGCGGCTAGGGCAGCGATGGCGAGCGTCGCGAAACAGCTTTTCCTAGTGTGCCGTCGGTTCCCGGGAGGTTCCGCACCGACCGGCGTCCAGCTCTGCTGCGAGTCGACGCAACGGAACCCGAAGTCGCTGACCCGGTTGTCCGGCGAGTTGCCGTTCCGGACCGCGGCCCGCAGGCCGCCGGAGACGATGAACCACGACCCGCCGCGCAACACGCGACCATTGCTTTGGCCGTCGTACAGGTCCTCGCACCATTCCCAGACGTTGCCGGCCATGTCGAGGCACCCATAGGGAGAGGCGCCGGCAGGTATGCTCCCGACCCGGGCTGTGCTTTCCCTCGATCGCCTTACTCTGCACACGGCAAGACTCTCGTGGAACCGGTTGCCCCACGGGTACTCACGCCCGTCGGTGCCGCGCGCCGCTTTCTCCCACTGCTCTTCGGTCGGCAGCGCGAGGCCGGCCCACGTGCAGAACGCCTTCGCGTCATTCCACGACACGTTGACCATCGGGTGATCGTCGAGCCAGCCCCACTTCGGCGCCTTGGGCATCGGGACGCCGGCAGCGTCGCAGTATGCGCGGTACATGGCGACCGTTACCGGCGTCTTCATGATCCGGAACGCCGGCAGCGTGCGCCGCTCCTTGTTGTGGCCGTAGAGGAACGCCCCCGCGGGCACGTCGCACCACTCGATCCTGGGCATCCATTTCGCGCGCCACGCCACCCATTGGGCGACGCCCTGCAAGTTGGTCTCGACGGCGGCGGCAACCTGAGTCGCCAGAGCTTCCAGCCGGTGCATCGTCAGCCAATCGGCCGGATCGAGATCCGCCTTGGCGAGCTCGGCGACGACGTTTTCCGCGGCCGTTTGGTTTTCTTGAGTGAGGAGCCGACCTTCCCATAAAGCAATCTCAGCGTCCTGCCTCTCACGCTCGAGCGCCGTCCGTATCCTGTCTGCGGCTTCGCGCAGCCGCGTCCGCGCAGCCCGAACAAGCTCATCCAGCACGGCCTGCAGCGTTCCTGCGTAGGGCTCCAGCTCGGGCTCCGCGAGGCACTCCGCGAGGCGTTCGGGGCGGTCGGCGATCAGCGTGCGGAAGGTCTGCGCAACATCGTCTTTCTTGCCGGCCTGGGCGACGATGAGGAGCAGCAAATGGAGGTTTTCGGCGTCCTTCGCCGCGGCCTGCAGCGCGAGGCGCGCGCCCTGATACGCGCCTTCCGTGTTCTTCTGCAGGTAGCGCATGTAGGCGAGGTGCCGCGCCGCCATGACGTGGTAGGCGTCCTTCTTGTCCATGCTCTGGCGGACCGCCGTGGCGAAGGCCTGCTCGGCCGCGGGTAGGTCGGAGTCGAGCTTCCAGAGCAGCCAGCCTATGTTGTACCACGCGACGTAGTCCCGAACGCCCATCGGGTGCTCGACGGTGATGCGGAACAGGCGCAGAGCTTCGCGGAGAGAGCTTTCCTGATCGAATGCCTCCGGCGAGCAGCCCTCCTTCACGGCGGCGTGCGCCGAGTTGCGGATCTCGCGGGCCTCTCCTTCGAGCTTGGTGGAGAGAAGTCGGGCGATCGCGACCATGGTGGCGTTCTGGCGCTGCATCTCCCCAGCAAGGGCGGTGAAGCCCTGCTCCAGAGCGTAGCCGAGATCGGCGATCTGTCCGCTGATGCCGTCCAGGGCGGCGCCCACGGCCTCAAACCCCTCCTGAACTGCCCCGGTGAGGTCGCTCAAGCCCGACTGGATGCCCAGAAGACCCGCGTTAACCTGAGCAAGCTGAGTGTTGGCGGCCGCGAGCGCCTGGTACTGCGCCACCTGCGACTCGACAATAAAGTGCCGCAGGTGGCTCGGGTTGTCGGCGATCAGTGAGACCTGATACGAGCTTTCGATGCTCCTGATGTGCGCCCCGTCGGGCGTGGAAGGCGAGAAGATGAGCGAAGCTCCTGACATCGGCAGAACCTCCTCGGACCGGCGGCGGGTCGAGGCAGACTGCCCCGGCCAAGCGAAAGCAGTGAGGCAAGACGGAGCCTCCGAGGAGTGTCGGAGGCCCCGTCCAGAGGATCAGTCTTCGGCGCGCTTGCCGATGCGACGATCGAGCACAACGACGTGCTCGCCGGCCATCTTGAGGATGGCGATGATGTCGCTGGCGCTCTTCTCTTCCTCTACCTGCTCGTTGATGAACCAGTGGAGCATCACCTGGGTGGCGTAGTCGTTCTCCTGTAGAGCGAGTGCGTAGAGATCGTTGATCGACTGCGTGACCGATTTCTCGTGGCTCAGGACCTCTTCGAAGACCTGCACCGGACCGCCGAACTCGGCCGGCGGCTCGGGGAGCGCCTGCAGCCGCACGGTTCCGCCGCGATCGTTGACGAACTCGTAGATCTTCATCCCGTGCCCCCACTCTTCCTGGGCCTGAACCTTCAGCCAGGATGCGAAGCCGGGCAGATCCTTGCTGTCGCAGTAGGCCGCCATGGCGAGGTACAGGTACGATGAGGCGAACTCCTTCTGGATCTGATCGTTCAGAGCTTTGAGCATGGTGTTACTGAGCATCATTTCTCTCCAGTTTCAATGGTCATTGATATTGGACCGGACGAGCCGGGAATAGGAAGCGTGTCGCATTTGCCGCTAGGGTCCGACGCGCGTGATTACGAGGTCATCAAGGCCCATCAAATAGCCGGCTGAGCCTTCGTCTTTATCTACGGCCTGCAGGCGGAGAATGTGCCGGCCGGCCTCGAGTTTATGCTTGCTGAGGGACGTTATCTCGCCGCGAGTAACCTCCGCAGCATACGCATT
This sequence comes from Chthonomonadales bacterium, assembly GCA_013360745.1. Lineage (GTDB taxonomy): Bacteria > Armatimonadota > Chthonomonadetes > Chthonomonadales > CAJBBX01 > JABWBA01. The sequence goes on from JABWBA010000004.1 coordinate 88,571, forward strand.
GATCGGCGCTCCGATGGACTGGCCATCCAACGACACCTGGACAATCGCGTAGTCCCACGATCGCGTCAATCGCACCCCGAAGTCGTACTCGCCCGCCTGACCAACCTCGACCACCAGATCAACGTAGGCGTTGCGCGAGCTGGGTTGAATCCAGAGATGGTGCCCTGCCGAATACGCCGGGCCGAGCGACTGGATCTCGTAGGCGGAGGCGTGGGTTCCGAGGACGAAGGCTCGAACGCCTTCGGCGCTATCGGCGCTGAGGATCTGCGGCTCATACCGGAAGTAATCGAGCGCCAGACGATGGCTGGAGCTGGCGGGGTTCGTCCCGACCACACGGATTTCGACCACGGTCGAGCCCTGTTGCACGGTGGTCAGGGGCGCCGGAACGGGCATCACCCCCTTCTGTGGCTGGTACAGGTCAAGGGGAGGGCCGGCCGGTTGGTCCTTGATATAGGCCTGGATGGTCGGCGCGTCGGGACCGGTCTCCGCCACCACGCCAAGGGTGCAGCTCGGAACCTGCGGATCCGGGAAGCGAACGGCGACGCTCGCCCCGACGTTGACGCCGTTCCACTCCAGAGCTCGGGCAGCGCTGAACTGGACCGCCGCAGGTCCGGGTGTCGGAGCGGAGGAGCCCCCACGGGATCCCACGATGGTTACCTCCTCGGCTTCCATGGCAGCGCGGGCGCGCGGCGCAGGCGTCAACCGAATGCCGTCGATGATCGCGTGTCCACCGGTCGCAGCCATGAACGTTGCGGAAAACGGCCCGGATCCAATCGGCGCCGGATGCAGTCGAACCGTCCCGGGATTGACGAGTCGATCCACCTCAAGTCGCGTTCCGTTGATCACGAGATTGATCTGAGCGCTGTCTTTAAGCGGAGCGATCAGGATCTCGGGTGTGTAGACGCCGGCGGTACGGTTCGGAACCGTGAAGTCGGCAAGGGTCGCTCCGGGCTGGACCTCGCCGAAATCGACCCCTCGCTCACGGCTGAGCTCATAGGGCTCCGCGGCATCCGTGACGATATGCCCAACGCCGTTGCGCACCGAAAGGCGCAGCAAATCCTCGGCCTCGAACACGTTCGCCTCACTTCGCCCATAGGTGCGCAGCGCGTCCGAACCGATCTTCTGGAAGATCCGATTCGCGTAGGTCTGCGGCTCCGGCTTGCCTTTCGGATCGGCGCCGCCGGTGAACACGACACCCTGCAGCTGCTCGAATGGCGGCGCGAGTTCGGCCTGGTACCAGAACGCGGTCGAGGTGTATTCGTACTGTCCCCTGGGACCGGCGCCGTTTGGGCCGTAGTTCTCGATCGTCATCCGCATCCGTTTCTCGAAGGGAATCAGGTCCATGAAGTGCCATCGGTAGTTGCAGGTCCGGATTCCGGTGAAGCTGCTGCAGCCCCAGCTGGGGCCGTTCAGGTACAGGATGCCCCAGGCGTCTCCGAAGTAGTCCTCGGAACCGGTGCCGACAAACCGGGGCCAGTCGTCATCGTCCACCCAGACCTTCTCATCCCCCTCACCCCACCATCCCGCGAGAGGATGATCGATCGGCATCGCGACTCCGACGAAGTGGCCGCGACCGGCGGTTTCCAGAAACGGATAGTCGAACGTCACCGAGTTCGGTTCTGATCTCCAGCGGGCGAAGAAATAGAGCATGTCGGGAGGCAGCTCCGGCGCCGGCGCCCACGATACCTCAACATCCACGCGCACGGAGGTCAGCTGGTGGTTGGTCAACTCGAGCTTGCCCCGTTTGCGGAATGGCATCGGCCAGTACGAATAGGCGGTGCCGTCCTTGCATCCCGACGGCACCGACGCGTACTCCGCCGTGTTCCAATCGAAACCGAAGAACGGACCGATCGGCGTATGCACCTGCGGCCAATCCGATCCGTCCCATGTACCGGTCAGCACGACTTTGCGCCAGACGTAGCGCTGTTGCGATGCAGGGTACAGCTTGATCGCTCGAACGATCGCCGGCCCGTCGATATCGGCGATCGTGACCGTCTGTCCCGGCGGGATTTCCACCTGCTTCCGCTTGGTCTGCTGGTTCGGCATCGGCGGCTTCGGATCCTGGCCAGGCCGCCCCCAGACGTTGGCCGCCTCCGCAAGGCTGCCCTGTTCAGCGCCGGTGAGATTGGTGCGAAAACTCTCGACCGACCAATCCTTTGGGAAGGTCAAGTAGTTGAACTGGTAGTATTGACGGCGGTTGGTATCCGCGGTGATCTTGATATGCCTGGCGAACGGGATCGGAAGATAGCAGTCCGAGGCTTTGCGATCTTCGCGCTGCCAGACGAACGGTTTGATGAACGGCGCGATCTCGCCATGGAAGAGCTTGTTGAAGTCCCATTCATAGGTCGGCTTGTCTGCGCCGTCGAGATAGACACGGATCGTCCCCTGCGGGTTGGCCGACCATATGCGATAGATGCATCCCGGGCCGTCGACGTCCATCATCACGGCTTCACCATTGGGTTCGATCCGCTCGTAATGCCCTGCGTCGCCGTTGGCGCCCCAGACGTTGCGTCCGTTCCGGTCCCAGCTCGACGCCAGGCCTGCCTGCACGCCCGACGTCGGCCGTATCAGCCGATCCAGATCGAACAACTGCTTGATAAAGTCCCGATAGACAAGAGATCGGCGGCTGGCTGTCTCCTGCGCTGCGCCTGCGGCCATTACGGAGCCGCTGAGGAGCACACCCAGAGCGCAGATCCCGTACCATCCGGCTCGGCAAGCTCTCATCTGTTCCTCCTGCTTCCCTGCGGCGGCCAGAGGGCCGCGCCCCATCGCTCGCCGCACTCGATCACCTGCGATAGATACCTATTCGCTCGCATGGGCTGTATTACCTGCCTCGAGCCCTGCCCCGCAGACCCCGGGTTGACGGCTCGTCGGCGACGCAGTTTCATCTCTACAGCATATCCTCGCGGATTGGGTCCGTGCTCAGCCCATGCCTTCGTAGCAGTTCGGCATCCGCGAGCACTTCGTCGGTGGGCCCATCAGCGACAACACGGCCGCCATCCAGAACCAGGACCCGATTGCACGCCAGTCGCGCGAAATCGAGATCATGAGTGGCCACGATCCGTGTGCATGGAAGAGAGCGGAGCGTATCGAGGAACGCCCTCCAGGCCCGCGGGTCCAGCCCGGCTGTCGGCTCGTCCAGTGCGAGCAATCGGGGCTGCATGCTCAGGATCGCCGCAAGGGCGACGCGCTTCCGTTCCCCGTAGCTCAACCCGTGCGTTTCCCGATCGGCCAGGCCCTCCATCCCCACGGTCCGCAACGCTGCATCCGCCATCTCGACCGCCCTGTGCGGCGCGAAGCCCAGGTTCAGCGGCCCGAGGGCCACGTCCTCACGAACGCGCGGCATGAAGAGCTGATCGTCCGGGTCCTGAAAGACGATCCCTACGCGACGCCTGAGCTCCGCCACCCTGTAGTCGGCGATGGGTGTTCCGTCGAGATCGATCGTGCCGCGACCTCGTAGAAGCCCGTTCAAGAGGAGTAGGAGCGTCGATTTACCGGCGCCGTTGGGCCCCAGCAGGGCGACACAGTCCCTTTCCAGAAGATCGAGGCGCACCCCGCACAATACATCCTGCCCGGCCTTGTAGCCGAACTGGAGATCCCGTATCCTGAGGACGGTCATCGGTACGCCAGCGCGAGGAGTCCGATCGTGATCCCGCCCGTCGCGACGAGAATCAACCGTTCCCTCAGGCGGAGCGGGCTGAGCGGAAGACCTCTCAGCGAACCGTCAAAGGCGCGAGCGTGCAGCGCCCATTCCATCCGCTCGGTACGCCTCATGACGCGACGGATCAGCGCCTCCCCCAGCCGGCAGACGTGTCGGATCCGGACTAAGGGCCGCGCACTCGGTACGCGACAGAGATAGGCGGACATCATGCGCAGAGCCTCGTCAAGGGCGACGAACGCAAGCCGGTAGCCGAGGCCGGTGATGGTGATCAGCGTATTCGGGACGCCGAGGCAGCGCATGGCCCCGATTACGTCGCCGAATGGGGTCGCCGCAGAAGTGAGAACGCCGCACCATGCGCAGAGGAGAGCCTTAGTCGAGACAAAGAGGAATCGATCCCACGTGCCTTCGAACAAAATCCCCAATCCTGCGATCAGGATCAGACCTGTGATCGGCGCCATTCGAAACAGGAGGCTCCTCGCAGGGATGCGCGAGAGTGCGGTCGACGCTCCGAGCAACGCCGCGCTGATGGCCAGCAGCCACGCCGCGTTCGTGGGCGCACCGATCGCAACGATCATAAGGGACAACGCGGCTGTGAGCTTGAATCGCGCGTCGAGCGCGTGTACCTGGCTCCCCGTATCGATGTACGGCCCACCAGGCGGGATGCGCACCGGCCGTGACCGCAGCCCGGGCTCTTAGCGCCCCGCGACGGGGCGGAGTCGTCGAAAGCCCGCCGCAAACGCTGGACCGGCCACGATCTGCAGGATGATTCCCGGAGTTCCAGATAGGACTGATGCGATGCCCGACGCGCCCGACGGAAGCCCGACCCACGATGCCAGATAGGTGACGATCACGTAGGAGACCACGCACCTCGCACCGACCGCGAGCGCACCGCCAGCCCAGGCCGGAAGCCGGGCAGCCGTGGCCAGCGACGCTACCTCAGCAAGAACGATTAGTTCCGCGGTCATCATGACCGGCATCGGCATCGGCGGCATACCGGTGAGCCATGAAGATAGCCACGGTGTTATGAAGCCCACAGCCCATGCGATGCGCGGGCTGAGCGCCAGGCCGGCCAGCAGAACCGGCAGATGCATCGGCAGGAACACGCGGCCGATGCTCAGGAGATGGAACAGTATGGGCAGGATCACCCCGAGGGCGACGAACGCGGCCGCCCAGATCGGCTCCCGTACCCGCTGGCTATGGGCGAAGGCGGCCTCGTTGGTCTCCTCAGTCATCAGCCCGATCGCCGCTCTACGAGAAAGAGCGCATCCGCAGGCTGGCCGTAGACATGGTACGACGCGGCCTCATCGCCCATCTCATCGAACCATGCGGTCATCCGCTCGGCCACGCCCTCACGCAATCGAATCGTCACAGCTCCGCTGCCGTCCACTGCCTCAAAGCGAACCTGGATAGGATCGGACGGAGCTGCGGTCAGGTTCTGCTTTCCGAATGTGGCTCCCGTCATCCACTGCAGGCCGTCGATCAGACAGGAGGTCGGCGGCTGCAGCGGGCATTGCGCATGCACGCGAAGACCGAAATGGGGCCGCGTCTGCAGCGCCTTGCGCGCCTCCTCGCCCATCCGCATACCGAGCGCCAGCCACGGTCCAAGATGGCCGTGAAACCGCCGAGCCCACTCCCAATCGGGTTCGAGGTCCGTGCCGGGATAGAACGATTCCATCGATCGATGTGCCGCCACCGTGCCGGGACCTCCCTATCGCTGTCGCGGATCGAAACGGCCGTCGTACACCCCCGCCGCCGGATCTTCGAACCAGAGCTGCTTGAACCTTGCCCACTTCGCGTGGCCGTCCACATAGGCGGAATGGAACCCCATGGAATGACGCTGAGACGCCAGCATCAGCGGTTCCCCCTGGGCGTCGAAAAACGGCCCGAGCATGGGGCAAAACGGCGGCGTGATGGGATCGGCCGGATTCCAGCAATAGGGCGGAAAATGGTCCGGGCCCCGATTGTCCGCATTCTCAGTAAGATATATTACGCTGGCGGGCGCCTGAATCTGCGCAAGGTGTGTATACCGGACGGGGGCCATGGGCGTAAACCATGCGTTGATTCCATAGGACGAAACGCGAGGCGCGCCCCAGTTCGTGCTGCGATCGTCCGGACACCGCAGGATATCCCGATTCCTGAGATACGGCTGGGTCCGATCCGTCCAGGTATTGGCCGCCACCGGAAAATCATTCAATGGAAACATCTCTTCGTTATCCATCACATACATGGCGACCGCAAGGCCGAGCTGGCGTGTGTTCGAGAGACAGCTTATGGCACGAGCTTTAGCGCGAGCCTGCGCAAAAACGGGGAAGAGGATCGCCGCAAGAATCGCGATGATCGCGATCACGACGAGCAGCTCAATCAACGTGAAACCCTTCCGGGGCATCTCCGTAACCTCCGATCTGGCTGGTGGCGCCAAGTCCTGTTCGCTTGGAATGGCTCCGAAACCGCTTCAGTGTACCCTTCCATGATCGGCTAACATCGGAGGAAGATGACTGTCACAGTGCGGGCGCAGAAACGTATTGGATAGCGAGGGCGTCTATATGCAACGAAGTAGGTTCGCCCTGTAGGAGGTAGTCACGATGAGACATCCAAGCAGCAATAAGCGACACATTGCCCCGCTGGCTGCCTCACTGGCCTGCGTCATCGCCGGATCCCTGTTCACAGTTACAGCCTATGCGCAGGATCGTCGTCCACCGGCCGGCGGCCGCGGTTCGGGCCGAGAGGATACCCGTCCGCAAAGGGACACATCACCACCGTCAAGGAGCGTTGGCGCCCCGGATCGCGGGGGAGACCGAAGCGCCCCACCCGCCGTCGACCGTGGACCCAGACGGGACGACAGCCGACCGACCATCGACCGTGGTCCCAGACGGGACGATAATCCGCCCGCTGTCGATCGAGGCCCAAGACGGGACGACAGCCGACCGACCATCGACCGTGGTCCCAGACGGGACGACAGCCGACCGACCGTAGACCGTGGACCCAGACGGGACGACAGCCGACCGACCATCGACCGTGGTCCCAGACGGGACGATAATCCGCCCGCTGTCGATCGA
>JABWBA010000106.1 GCA_013360745.1 Chthonomonadales bacterium
GAAAGCCGACGCCGCCCGCGACGGCGGATGCCCCGGCGACGAAGCGAAAGCCGATTCCGCTTTCCGGCCCATGGAGATCGGCCCTCGTGCCGACGCTGGACAACCGTTGGGGCGATTTCGCCAGGCCGGCCTCGGCTGATGCGATGCCCGCCGAATGCCGCTCGTTCCAGTACCGCGAGGAAACGCCCGGGCGGGACGGGATCGCAGAGGGCTTCCACCTGCCAGATACCCCGGATACCCAGTGGTCGAGGGTCACGGCCACGTACGGCGCGTACTGGTGGATGACCCGGCCGGGGATCGGCGACAAGGCGCTCCGACTGCCGGGGCCCGAGGACGGCGACTGGCGACCCGACAGGAAGATCTGGCAGCCGGTCGTCTTCTCGATGCGCTACGGCATCGAGAAGGACCCGACGTACCTTCGATGGGGCGGGCCGAAGGGGCGCGTTCCCGATGAGTACCTGGACTTCGGCGATGAGGACCCGGGGACGGTTCGATGGGCGGTGACGTTCGTCCATGTCGACGAGCCCTGCGACGTTCGGCTCCGGTTTGGTCCTGGCGATGTGCGGGTGGCGGTGAACAGCGTGTGGCTGCCGGCGGGCAATCCCGTGACAGCGCACCTGCTCGCGGGCTATAACGCGGTCGCGATCCAGGTGCGTCATCCGGCTCAGCGTAGGCTCCGGACCTACGTCCACATCGGTCCCGCCAGAGATGGGGTCTCGGGCATCTCATGGATATGGACCCGAAGTCGGGCCGACGTATCGGACTGTTTTGCCAGACGGAGCTTCACCCTCGAGGAGCGACCGGTGCGGGCGGCGCTCCGGCTCACCGTCGATAACGGCTATGAGGTCTATGTCAACGGCCAGCGTGTCGGGCGGGAGGCGGGCGGAAGCGCATCGGACTGGGCGACAGCCGAGCGCTATGCCGTCGGCAGCCTGCTGCGCAAGGGGAAGAACGTCGTTGCGATCCATGGGGTCAACCTCGGAGGGCCGGCGGGCATCGCGGCGCTCCTGACGATGACGTTCGCGGACGGCTCCGAGCGGGTCATCCCGACGGACGGTACCTGGAAGGCGGCACGGACCCGGCCTGCGGGCGCCGGGCAGAGCTGGGCCACAGCGGCCTATGATGACCGTGACTGGCCGACGGCGGACCCTGTCGCGCCCTATCCTAGCGAGCCCTGGGGTGCGCCGAACCTCGTGATGGACCCCCGACCGGGCCTGGCCAAACCCGTCGGCTGGTACCGATTCCGTACGCCTCCGGGGGCCGTATCGATGCGGCTCAGCCTTCTGGGGACCTACCGGGTGTTCATTGACGGGCAGGAGGTCGTGGCGGATACCTCGGGCGTGGTGGCGATTCCGGAGGATCTCGTCGGGCCCAGCCGTGTGGTCGCGCTCCGGGTCGAGCAGGCGGCGGGCCGATACGGCGGCGCGGCGTTTCGGGACGCAGTTCGGTTTGCCGCGGGACCGGGCGCGATCGAAGCGGGCGACTGGGCTCAGCAGGGCCTGCCCCAGTGGTCGGGCGGTGTCACCTATCGACGGACCGTCGTCCTGGCCTCATCGTGGCTCGACGGTCCGACGAGCCTCGATCTCGGCGAGGTCGGGGGCATCGCGGCCGTAACGATCAACGGTCGGAGCGCGGGGATCCGGCTCTGGAGTCCCTATCGCTTCCCTGTCGGCGATCTGCTGAAGCCGGGGAGCAATGTCGTGCAGGTTACGATCTACAACACGCTGGCGGCCTATTATGGATCGGGCGCGCCGACCCCCTATGCCCTGCCCGGCGATACGATCTCGGGCCTCATCGGCCCGGTTCTGCTGACGCCGAACGCCTCGCCGGACGTTCCGCGAACGGCATCGGGCAAGCCGGCGTACGGAGGGATCACGGAATCGGAACAACCATGAGGAGTACGGTAATGATGATATGGCTAATGGCGATTGGGGCGTTGGCGGCGCTGTCGGTGACGGCGGCTGCCGAGGCGATTCCCCGGCCCGAACACCCGCGCCCCGATTATCGGCGCGAGGCATGGATGAACCTGAACGGCGCCTGGGAGTTCGAGGTCGACGAGGCGGGCGATGGAGAGGCTCGGGGCCTCACGACCGGTACGCCGCTGAAGGAGAAGATCCTCGTCCCCTTCTGTCCGGAGAGCCGCTTGTCGGGCCTCGGGCGGACGGATTTCATGGAAAACGTCTGGTACCGCCGGACCTTCGAGCTGCCCCGGAGCATGGCCGGACGTCGGATTCTCCTCCACTTCGGCGCGGTCGACTGGCACGCGCGAGTCTGGGTCAACGGCGAATACATGGGGGATCACAGGGGCGGCTATAGCCAGTTCACCTTCGACATCACCGACGCCCTGAGGGACGGGGCGAACGAGATCGTGGTGCATGCCCGCGACCTCACCCGTTCGGGCCTTCAGGCAACGGGCAAGCAGGCCCATTCGCGGGATAGCGAGGGTTGCGTCTACACAAGAACGACCGGCATCTGGCAGACGGTCTGGCTCGAAGCGGTCGGCGACGCGTACCTGCGGCAGTTCACCCTGACGCCTGACCTGGACGGCGGTCGGGCGATCCTCCAGGCCTGGGTGCACGGCCCGAACCGCGGCGTGGAGCTTCGCGTTCAAGCCTACGCGGGCAAGACGCTCGTCGGCGAGGAGACCGTGCCGGCCAACTGGCGGGGCACGCTGGCGGTTCTGAAGCTCAGTAAGGTGAAGGCGTGGGCGCCGGGCAAACCGTTTCTCTACGAACTCGTGCTGAGCGTCCGTAGGAACGGCAAAGCCATCGATACGGTCCGCTCCTATTTCGGCCTCCGGAAGCTGGGGGTGCAGGGCAATCGGTTCCTCATCAACGACCGACCGGTCTTCCAGAGGCTCATCCTCGACCAGGGTTTCTACCCGGACGGCATCTACACCGCCCGCACGGACGCCGAGCTCAAGAGGGATATCGAGCTGTCGATGGCCGCGGGGTTCAACGGCGCCCGGCTCCACCAGAAGGTGTTTGAGCCCCGGCTCCTCTACTGGGCGGATAAGCTCGGCTATCTCCTCTGGGGCGAGTACCCGAGCTGGGGCCTCAACCTTGCCGACCAGGAGGCGCTGGCCTGCGCGGCGAACGAATGGCGCGAGGTGGTCGAACGGGATCGGAACCACCCGGCGATCATCGGCTGGTGCCCCCTGAATGAAACGGGCGGCGGCGAAGCGATCGCAGCGGCGCAGATGGTCTTCGGGCTGACGCAGGCTCTGGATCCGACCCGGCCCTATCTCGATACCAGCGGCTACGTGCACCTCGACCCCCGAACCGATGTCTACGACAGCCATGATTACGACCAGAACCCGGACAGCTTCGCAGCCCGGTACAGCGGCTTCTCGAAGACGGGCGTTCGGCCCTTCAACAACGTCCCCTCGGACGCCCGCAGCGCCTACCTTGGCCAGCCCTACTTTGTGAGCGAATACGGCGGCATGCGCCTGGATAGCGCACCCAGTGAAGGCGCCGTCGGCTGGGGCTATGGACAGACCGACCTCAAGGGATTTCTGCAGCGTTATAAGGCCCTGACGGACGCCCTCCTGGATAATCCCAACATGTTCGGCTTCTGCTATACCCAGCTCACCGACGTGGAACAGGAGCAGAACGGGATTTATCGGTACGACCGATCGGCGAAGTACGACCCGAAGCTCGTCCATGCGATCAACACGAGAAAGGCGGCCTACGAAACGCGCGGGCCCCGGATCTCGCCGATTCGATGGCGAACTCTCGTGCCGACATCCCGCAGCGCCGCTCAGACCTGGCGCTGCACAACGGAGCCCCCGGGCGAGGGCTGGGAGAAACCCGGCTTTGACGACGCCGACTGGCAGGAAGGGCCGGGCGGCTTCGGCGCCGAGCGGACCCCGGGCGCGGTTGTACGGACGCCGTGGCTGAGCGCCGATCTCTGGCTGCGCCGGACGGTGACGGTCGGCGATGTGGGCGCTCAGGAACTCGCCCTCGAGATCCACCACGACGAGGACGCCGAGGTCTACCTGAACGGCCAGCTGATCGCGGAGCTCAAGGGCTATACGACCCAGTACGAGATCCGCAGCGCAACGGCAGCGATCCGCAAGGCCCTGATCGCGGGGCCCAATACGCTGGCCGTGCATTGCCGCCAGACGACCGGAGGGCAGTATATCGACGTCGGCCTGTTGATCGGCGCGAAGGATGGAGGGCCCGTGAAGAAGCCGTGAGCGCGGTCAACCTGAGCCTGCGGAAGCGGATTCAATGATACAATCATCGGTAATGATCGAACAGCCCGGAACGTGCGCGAGAGGGTGGATCCTACTGCACAGGAGTCGACACGCGGTCAGCGCTCCGGCGCGGACGCTTAGCCCGGCTCGGACGCGAACGCTGATCACGGCTGGATGTCCGACTATGCTCGAGAAGGCGATGGTGTTCGACAGGATACCGGGCCCGAACAAAGGTAAGGGAGAACAGCAATGGGACGTACTGTAACCCGCCGTGCGCTCATGGCGGAGGCGGGCATCGGCGCCGGCGTCGCGATGCTGGGGCTCGGCGCCTCGGCGCTGGCCGCGCAGGATCCGATTCAGGGATTTGAGAAGGCTCAGACGGATACCGAGGCCTGGAAGAGATGGAAACCGGTTTCGGATCGCAAGGTGCGCGTGGGCATCGCCGGTTACGGGGTCTGCAGCTTTGGCGCGGCCTTCGGGTTCCAGAACCATCCGAACGTCACGGTGGCGGCCGTCACGGACCTCATTCCGGAGCGGTGCGCGGAGCTGGCGCGGGTGTGCGGGTGTCAGAAGACCTATCCGTCGTGCGAGGAGATGATCAAGGACGATTCGCTCGAGGCGATCTTCGTCGCCACGGACGCCGTCAGCCACGCTCGACTGGCCATCGCCGCGCTCAAGGCGGGCAAGCATGTCGCTTCGGCGGTCCCCGCGGTGTTCGGCTCGATCGAGGACGCCCATGCGCTTCTGGACGCCGTCAAGAGGACGGGCAGGAAGTACATGCTCTTCGAGACCTCCTACTTCCACGATGACCTCTTCTTGATGCGGGAGCTGTTCAAGGGCGGCCACCTTGGCCGGGTCCTCTTCGCAGAGGGCGAGTACTACCACTACTCTCCGGAGCCGATCGATTCCTATAAGGGCTGGCGGATCGGCCTGCCGCCGCAGTGGTACCCGACCCACTCCAACGCCTATTACACGGGCGTGACGGCCGCGCCGTTCACGGAGGTCTCCTGCATGGGCATTCCGAGCGTCGTTGAGCACCTCAAACCGGCCAACAATCGCTATAAGAACGCGTTCGGAACGGAGATCGCCCTCTTCCGCGCGGCCGACGGCGGCGTTGCGCGAATGGCGGTGAGCTGGGATACGCCCGGGGTGTCGGGTGAGATGGGGCGCATACGGACCGACAAAGGCACGGTCTACGGCTCCTTCATGGCCGAGGGCGGGGCCGGCGCTGCTCCGGCGATCCATAAGCCCGCGCTCCCTCCCGGAGTCGAAGCCGGAGGCCACGGCGGATCGCACGGCTACCTGATGTCGGAGTTCGTCGAGGCGATTCTGATGGATCGGAAGCCTCTCGTCGATGTTGCGCAGGCGCTGACGATGACGGTGGGGGGCATTGTCGCCCACCAATCGGCGCAACGGGGCGGTGAGTTGCTGAAAATACCGCAGTTTCGGATCTAAACGCTTGACAACAGCAAGAAAAGCGCTATAATAGCCTGAAGTCCGAATATCGGACCGCGTGTTTGGCTTATAAGACGGCGTGAGTTGCTCGGCTGGTTGTCCGGTCCCCGACTGGTGTCCCTTCCGACCCCCTCTTCCCATCGCAGCAGACACGTACACACACCAGAAAGGGTGCACATCATTGAAGACCGGTACGGTCAAGTGGTTCAACTCGACCAAGGGCTACGGTTTCCTGGCTCAGGACGGCGGTGAGGACGTATTCGTCCATTTCAGCGCCATCCAGGGCAACGGCTACCGTGACCTGCAGGAGGGCCAGAGGGTCCAGTTCGAAGTTACGAACGATCCTCGCGGCAAGGGGCTTCGCGCCGCCAACGTCGTCGTCCTCTAAGTCCCGTGCGCGGAGCTAATCCGCACACATCTCGACAGGGCCGTCCTACGGGGCGGCCCTGTCTGTTTCATAGGCGCGATACGGCAGAGCCCTTCGCAACGACCACTTCAGCGCCCGACGCGCCCGCTAGCCTTGCCTTCCGCCTTCCCTTCTCGATATGATACAATCCAGTAACGGACGGCCGATCCGGGGCGCATCGGCTCGGTGCGGCTTCGTGCATCTTGATGTCCCTGCGCGGACGCCGGGATGACCGTGTACAGATAAGGACCGATCGATGTATTCCATCATTGGAGCGGACGAGAAGGAATACGGCCCCGTCGAGCTCGAGACGCTGATCCAATGGGCGCGCGACGGTCGGGTCATTGAGCGAACGGCCATTCTCGATCACTCGACAGGCCGACGGTTTCTCGCGTGCGATCTACAGCCGTTGACGATCGTATTCGGCCGGACCTCCGTGGTCGCTCCGCCGGTCCAGCAGCCTCGATCTTCAGCGCCCCCCGTCCAGATCAGCGTGGATGTCCGCCAACGCCCGCGCCGCAGCCGCACGGTTGCTGGTCTTCTCGGCATATTCTTTGGCTGGCTTGGCATCCATCGGTACTACCTCGGGTACAGCGGTGTCGGCACGATCATGCTGCTCCTGACGCTGATCACCTGCTTTATGGCTTCCCCGCTCACCGTGCTCTGGGGTTTCATCGAGGGCATCCTGTGCCTGGTCGGCGCGATGTCCGACGCTGACGGCGCCCCTCTGGGACCCTGATCGCGGTACCGAAAGCCAGACGCCCCGGCCTTCTCGGCAATGGAGAAGGTCGGGGCGCGGTTGCGCAACGGCAGGGCGGATGTGCCGCCCGTTCGATCAGGCCTGTTCGGGCTTTCGGAGCTTGCGGTAGCGCCACCGGGGATCGGGTCCGGACCGGGACCGGGTGGGCCCGAAGGGTTCACCCGGCCGTAGATCCGAAGGCTCGGAGGTCCGGGCGTGATCCCGTCGGGATAGTTCGAATCGAAGGGATCCAGGTTGGCGTCGACGGCGACGTAGGTGAAGTCGATGAGGGCTTCGTATTGGGTCCCGTCGGTCGGAAGCGAAGCGAGATACCCGGCGGCGTTGAATGTGCCCAGCCACGCCGTCAGGCTGCTGCCGGCCGACACCATGTTCCCGAGCTCGCTGCCGCCCTGGCTGGTCCACCAGGCGGTGCCGTCCAGGGATGGAGCTACCCCGGAAAAGCCCTCGTAGTAGCCGCCGACATACATGTCTTCCGTCGCCGAGAGATTGCGCATCAACGCGTAGAAGTCCAGGTTCAAGACGCCGGGAAGCGAACCCGCCGTAAACGTCCCCAGATCGTAGGTGAGCGTCGAAGGCACCGGCGTGATGCCGTCCAGCATCCGAAGATCCCAGGGCTCGGCCTGAACGGCGCCGGACCCGAGAGCCAGAGCCGCACAGAGCAGCGTCAGAGCCCTCAGTACATAACGGCCGATCTTCATATGGTTCTGATCCTGCCTTTCTCAGTCAGTTTC
>JABWBA010000107.1 GCA_013360745.1 Chthonomonadales bacterium
AGACGCGGGGGGTATTCCCCACACACGTGGGGGTGAACCGTTATTGTCTCTGGCAACCAGCGAGGCCGCGTCGTATTCCCCACACACGTGGGGGTGAACCGGGAGGAGCCGGGCCCGGGCCCGGGTTTCGACTGTATTCCCCACACACGTGGGGGTGAACCGGAGCTGGACCCAGCATTTGCCGCTCGGTTCAAGTATTCCCCACACACGTGGGGGTGAACCGCATTCGGGTAGACTATGACCATGACGGGGTTGGTATTCCCCACACACGTGGGGGTGAACCGAAGGGGGAAGGCAAGAATGAAACTGCGGATTGGTATTCCCCACACACGTGGGGGTGAACCGCGTCAGCGCGGGATACGGATCGGTAGCGACGAGTATTCCCCACACACGTGGGGGTGAACCGGCTGTGGCGGGTGCAATCGGCAAACGCCTGGCGTATTCCCCACACACGTGGGGGTGAACCGCACATGGCCGATGAGACGATGTTCCGGGTGCAGTATTCCCCACACACGTGGGGGTGAACCGTTGATGGACCCGCCGATCTCTGCGAAGTAGTCGTATTCCCCACACACGTGGGGGTGAACCGTTCGCCGGGCTGCTCAGCACATCATGGGACCTGTATTCCCCACACACGTGGGGGTGAACCGACATTGCGACCGCGGAACAGCCGCGTTCGCCAGTATTCCCCACACACGTGGGGGTGAACCGGTGGCGCACTCCAGCCGCCCCTGCTCCATCAACATCGTTCTCCACCCCGGCTGCAGAGTCCATCCCAACACCAAACGCCAAAGGACCCGCCGATCAGAAATAGAAGCAGTAGGTGTTGGCGCCGATGAGCCAGCCGATGATCGGCCATAGGCAGCCGACGAGGTAGTCGCCCAGGATCAGCCCGAGGAAGAACGGCGCCGTCCTCCGGTACATGGCCAGCCCGCCGTAGCGGAGCGCGAGGAGCTTGCACGCCCACGCGATGCACATCGGCATCCACATGGTGCTCATGGAGAAGCTCCCGGAGATGGCATACCCCAGCGGATGGAACGGCCACCACGCGAACCGCATCCGCAGGGCGTGCAGGCCGAGAGCCGACAGAGCGCCGACGAAAATGGCGACGACGGCCGGCACATCGGTATCTCGCGGCGACTGGATCCAGCCGGCCAGCCGGTTGTACGCCTCCCAGCCGAAGCCGGGGACGTGCCCCGCCATGTTCGTCTCGGCGCCGAGCCTGTAGGGCAGCGCATAGAGCGCCCAGCAGGCGCAGGCGATGCCCAGGACGCTGGCGATGCCGAGCGCAGCCGCAATGCCCCGCATGGAGATGCCCCGCCGCTCGCCGATCATGAACCCTTCGAGCTGATAGGGCATGGCGATGGTCCTATAGGCCCGGTTGAACCAGTAGAACCACGACAGGGCGCCGAGCGTCTGCGGCGACATCTCGCGGGTCCCGAGGCACGCGGTGAGGATATAGTCGGGTCCGCCATTGTGCAGGTCGTGGGCGGGAGGGCCGAGCTCGGCCCGCATGCGGGTGCAGGCGAGCGCGATCGCGAAATAGATCACAAAGGCCGCCGCCGACATCCAGAGCGGCAGCCCGATGAGGTGGAAAAGGCCGACGCATGCCGCATAGCCGAGTAGGACGCCGATGAGCGCGGTGCGGCCGCTGATCGGATCGTCGGGTGTCCGTTTGCCGGAGCGCCACGCCTGGCGGAGGGTCTCGCGAAGCGGCCCGCGGAGGCCGAGAACGGCAAGGAGGGCAACGGCCATATAGATGCCGAAGGACTGCTCGTTGACGTAGGGATAGTTCGGGCTGTACTCCTGCAGGCCGTAGTAGGCGCTGGCCACCCGTTCGACGCGCCAGAACAGCGAGAAGAACCACGAGGAGAAGAGCATGTCCATCGGCAGCAGATAGCCAAGACCGATGGCAAAGGGGTAGAACGCGATCAAGGTGCCGCCCATCGCGTTCCACGGGGGCGAGGTGAACATCGGGCTGATGTCCCGCGCCTTGATCGGGATGGACGGCACGCCGGGATAGAGGACCGCGAGGCCGTTGAGCAGGCTGATCGCGCCTGCCACGCCGAAGCCGAACCACATGGCGGGCTGCCGATAGATGGCGCCCGAGGGGTGGGTCAGGTCCAGCGGGAGCTCGATGATCGGATAGCTCAGTTTCTCGTGGCGTGTCCATCGCACGCGGATGAGCGCGCTCATGCAGAACATCACCCAGTACAGCACGAGCGCGAGGCCGGCCCAGAGCGCGACGGGGGTGAGCCACGCTCGAAGGTGCGCCCAGGCATAGGGGTTGGCGCGACCGCTGTACCAGCCCTGCACCGCCTCGACATCCGAGACGTAGGTCGCCGGTGCGAGATGGCGGATGAAGAGCTGCTGCCAGCCGTTGGAGGGAGACGCGTACTTCATCGGATGGGCCAGCATCGGGAATAGGACGTCGAGGAAGTCGATGCTGGCGGCGCAGGTGCCGATGGTGAGCATGATGTAGACGATAAGCAGTTCGGCCTGCGAGAGGGTCCAGCGGGGCCGAACTCGCCTGACGAGCGCGTTGAGGGCGCCGAGCGTCACGAGAAAGCAGATGACGTTGGCGAACAGGGAGAGGGTGCTCGGGTAGGGGCCGTTGCTGGTCGTGCCCCGATCCGAGCCGCCGGCGCCGAGTTCCATCCGTACGAGCCAGATCGCGTTGACGGGGAGCAGCGCCGCGCCAATGGCGATGGCTCGCCAGGGAACGGCTCGTGCGCTCGGTGTCGGGCATTGTGGAATGGGGCCGCTCACTGCAGGTAGGATTAGCCGGAGGCGGCTCCCGTTCCTCCTGTCCATCGTCCAGCGCGCACGGGGCAGGATGTGAGCTCGGAGCGGCGAACTCCTATGTCGGCGTCGGCGGCATTGGCTCAATCGGCGCCGCGGAGGTATAAGCATGAACCGATGGTATGGGGGACTGGTCGCGGTCCTGCTGGCGCTGCCGATCGCCGCGCAGGCTCGCCTGAAGGATGCGGAGCCGCCGCCGATGAAAGCGTGCATCGACGGCAGCGGGCCGGACTGGCGCATGTTGACGGGCGCGGATTTCGAGAAGGTGAACTGCGCCGAGGACACCTGGACCTGGACCGACGGCCATGTGCGGTGTACGGGCAAGCCGATCGGCGTGATCCGGAGCAAGCGAACCTTCACGAACTTCGAGCTTGTGGCTCAATGGCGGCACCTCGCCTCTGGCGGGAACTCGGGCATCTTCGTATGGGCCTCGCCGAAAGGGATGGAGGGGCTCAAGCCGGACGCTCTGCCGTCGGTTGGCATCGAGGTGCAGATCCTCGACCACGGCTACTCCGAGCAGTACCGGAAGTCGACGGGCAAGGAGCCCGACTGGTTCACCACCAACGGCGATGTCTTCCCCGTAGGCAGTTCGAAGATGAAGCCCTTCGCGCCGACCTCGCCGAACGGGAGCCGCAGTTTCCCGCGGAAGAACCTGAGCAAGGGCATGGGCGAGTGGAACCACTATTACGTCCGATGCATCAACGGCGAAGTTCGCCTCTGGGTCAACGGCGAGGAGGTGTCCGGCGGGACGGACTGCGAGCCGCGCACGGGGCATATCTGCCTGGAGTCTGAGGGCGCTCCGGTGGAGTTCCGGAACATCCGGATCCGTGAGCTGCCCTGACCGCAAGCGGCCCGATGGGCCGGGTAACGCCCCGGTTACGGTCGAAGGAGAGTGGGGATTATGAATAGGACGCGCCGCACCATCATCCGGATCGGCCTGTGGCTGGCCATCTTCGGGACGCCGGGCATCCCTGCGCTCGCGCAGCAGGCAGTGGCCCTGCCGGATCGGATCATCCTCACGCCCATCGGCGATCCGGCGACCAGCGCGGCGGTGACATGGCGCGGCCCGGCCGACGTCCCGTCGGGGAGCGCGCAGATCGCCATTGCGCCGCCCGGTATCCAGATCGAGAAAGCGGCGACGACCCTCACCGCCCTGAGCGCCCCGTTCGACAGCGGCGTGGGGATGGTGTGCCAGCACAGCATCCGATTCACCGGACTCAAGCCCGATACGCTCTATGCCTATCGGGTGGCCAACGGGACGGCGTGGTCCGAATGGTTCCATTTCCGGACGGCCGCCACGAAGCCCAGGCCCTTCACGTTCCTCTACCTGGGCGACACCCAGACCGAGCTCCGGGCCATCTGCTCCCGGGCCGTGCGCCAGGCGCTTCGCGAGACGCCCGATGTCCGTCTGATCCTCCATGCCGGCGACCTCACCAACCGGGCGTCCAATGATGTGGAATGGGGCGATTGGTTCGGTATGGCGGGCTATGCCAACGCATCCATCCTCAACGTGCCGGCGATCGGGAACCATCAGTACGAACGGATCGCGCCCGATTCGGACGTGCGGCGGCTGACCGCCCACTGGCGCGCGCAGTTCACGCTGCCGGAGCATGGCGTGGCCGGAGTGGAGGAATCCTCCTATCATTTCGACTTCCAGGGTGTCCGGTTCATCGTGCTGAACTCAATGGAGAAGACCGCCGAGCAGACCCCGTGGCTCGAGGCCCTACTCAAGGACAACCCGAACCGCTGGACCGTCGTCCTGTTCCACTATCCCATCTACTCCGGCGCGAAGGGGCGGGATAACCCCGAACTCCGGGCCGCGTGGAAGCCCCTGTTCGATCGATACCGGGTCGACCTCGTACTGACCGGGCACGATCACGTCTACGGCCGCAGCAATCCGAAGAAGGGGCCGGCGGCTGGCCATACGGTCTACATCACCTCTGTGGTGGGCACCAAGCAGTACAAGCGAGGGGATCGGACCTGGGCAGCGCGGTACGGTCAGGACCTGCAGCTGTACCAGATCATCCGCGTGAACGGGGATCGGCTCTCCTACGAGGCGCGGAAGGGGGACGGCACACTCTACGACGCCTTCGAGATGCGCAAGCGGGGATCATGGTTCCTGTTCACGGACAAGAGCCGGAACCTGGGCCCGGAGAGTATCCGGCAGGGCGAGTAGATCGGGGAGGCGGCTCGGCAGCCACGAGCCTCCTCTGGCCGGCATAGGTCCCGGGTCAGGTTTTGGCAGCGGCGAGCCCTTCGAGCCGACCCAGCCATACCCCGAAATGGAGGCATCGATCACGCATCCGCGCGAGCCCGATACGCGCGGCGGTCTGCGGTCCTGCAATCGCCTTGACGTATTCGTAGGCCGGGATGTGACGGATTAGACGCTTGGATGGGGCTGTGTTGTGGCCGTCGTCGATGTCCTCTGGGGCGAGCCCGGCCGTGTCGTCCCTCAGCCTTCGCAGCGCATCGGTGAGATCCTTGCCGGGGAAGGACGGGCGGAGCTCGTCGAGATCGACGTAGAGCAACGCCTCGAACTCGTGGACTTGAATATAGGGAATAAACTGGCTGCTCGGCAGCTGCGCGGCCATCCCCGCCTCGATTCTGCATGCGCGGTCCCGGGGCGATTCCCCCTGTCGCTCCTCCTGTCCCGGAAAGTCCCTCAGCGCGTACAGATCGATCATCGTCGTGGTGAACTGATGGGGTCGAGCGCGCCCGATCTCTTGCCGGCAGCCGCCTCGCAACTTTTCAAACGGCACGGTGCCGGGGGAACCCGCTAACCAGATCGACTTCTTGATCTACACGCCGTACGCAGCAAGGTGAGGCTTCAGTGTCTGGCTCGCAAACGTGATCTCTGTATGGCCTTCACACAGGACCGTCAGTTCGACCGTCATGCCGGAGCGCCGCCGGTCACGTTCCTATCGAACAGAACGCCGAGATCCCCGTCATAATCCTCCAACCAGCCGCCAAGGTCGTCAGACGACAGCCGTGTAATGGTGGACGCGTCGTCCTGCTTCTCCACGACGAGGACATCCTCAGGGGCGAACTCACGCAGCAACCTGGCCGATTGGGTCGCGACCACGATCTGTCGGTCCGTCGCAGCGCCTCGGATGAG
>JABWBA010000046.1 GCA_013360745.1 Chthonomonadales bacterium
CGCCTGAGGGAAGCGCTGGGGATCCATTCGCTGGGCGCGCCCTCCGTTGGCCACGCACTTCACCGGATGGGCCTGCAGGACCCAGTTGGCCACGTCGATATTGTGGACGTGCTGTTCGACGATGTTGTCGCCGCAGAGCCACGTGAACTGGTACCAGTTCCGGATCATCCATTCCAGATCCGTCTGGCCCGCCTGCTTGGGATTGACGCCGTTGCCGACGCCGCCCCCGTTCCAGTAGACCTGCCCGCCGACGATCTTGCCGATCGCCCCGTCATGCAGCCGTTTGATGGTCTCGACATAGCTCGCCTGGTGGCGTCGCTGGGTCCCGGCGACGACCGCGAGTTTCTTCTGAGTCGCGAGATCAGCCGCCTCGAGCATGGCTCTCGCGCCCGGCGCGTCGGTGGCGACGGGCTTCTCCATAAACACGTGCTTGCCCGCGGCGACGGCGGCCGGGAAGTGCACCGGGCGGAACCCGGGATGGGTTGCCAGGATGACGATATCGACGCCGCTGGCGATGACGCCCTTGTAGGCATCCAGGCCGACGAAGCAGCGATCGTCGGTAACCTTGTTGCGCGCGCCCAGGCCGTTGAGCGTCTCGCGACAACCGTTCAGACGGTCCTGGAACATATCGCCGAGCGCCCAGACGACGACGCCGGCGTCGGCCCTCGCACAGTCATGGACCGCGCCCGTACCCCGGCCTCCGCAGCCGATGAGACCGACCTTGAGAGTGTCCGAGCCCTGTGCGAAGGCGAACTCGCTCGGGCTCAGCAGCATGGCCGCCGTGGCCGCCGCTGCGGCCGATGCGCCGAGGAACTCCCGGCGTGTTACGTTATGCTCTGTGCTCATTTTGCCTCCCTGGGCTGCGGGTATCGCCGATGATCCCGTCGGCCGAAATAGGTTCTACAGATCCGAATCACAGACAATCCGGAACCCGGCGAACGACCCGTCGCTGAGCCACCATTTGCTCTTGGGCATCTGCGGGTCCGTCGAGTTCCAGTCGTAGGTTTGGTACTCACGTCGGCCGCTCTGGACATCGGCGGCCTTGTCGAGATACGTCCCGCCGCAGAGGACCGGCTTGCCCGCGAGGTCGCTCGCCCACTCCCCGGCGTTGCCGAGCATGTCGTACAGGCCCCAGGCGTTGGCCTTCTTCTTCGCCACGGGATGAGTCTGGCCGGCGCTGTTGGCCTCGAACCACGCCAGAGTCGGCAGCGCTGCCGCCGTCGGCTTCACGGGCGCGGGCTGGCCAGCGCGGCTGGCGTACTCCCATTCGGCTTCCGTCGGCAGCCGGAACTTCTTGCCCGTCACCGACGAGAGCCATGCGCAATACTGCGTCGCGGCATGATGCGTGATGTTGATCACCGGATTGCCGCCATGCCCCCAACCAAGGTCCGGCGGGATATACGGCTTGCTCGGCCTTGCCGTCGCGTCGGCAGACGCGGGCTCCTGAGCCGCGCCGGAGGGGGCGAGGCCATAGACGAAGGGATCGTACGCTTCCCACGGGGTCTCCGTCACCGCGATCCAGAACGGCTTGAGCTGAACGCGCGTCATCGCGCCTTTGCGCGCGGGATTGGGCAGGACGATGGTGCCGGCCGGAACGCGGACGAACTCGAGCCGGGCGGTCGTGCCCGGTATGGTGACGGCGCGGGGTTTCGAGGCCGCTGCGGGCGTGGCCCTGGGCCGGGGCTTCACAGGCTTGCGCGCTTGTGCCATAACCGGAGGGAAGCTAGCCGCGACGATGCTGGCAAGGAGGGCGAGGGTGATCACGACGAGGTGGGGCGCGCGGAACGCTCGTCCCGCACGATTTATCGTATCCAGGTTCACAGGTAGAGCACGTCCTTCCATGACGGCGTTGGCGTTCGCCGCCGGTCTGCTGGGGCGCTGCGATACCGCCGCAGGCAACGATCTGCAACGGTTCCAGTATACCGAAGTTCATATGGGCATGCAAGCGCGGATCGTCCTCTATGCGCCATCGGAATCGGCCGCGCTCGAGGCAGCCCGCGCCGCGTTTCGTCGGATCGGTTCGCTCGATGCGGCGTTGAGCGATTACCGACCAACGAGCGAGCTGATGCGCCTGTGCGCACGAGCCGGAGAGGGGCCGGTGCGCGTTAGCGGAGATCTGATGCGCGTCCTTCGACGATCGCTTGAGCTCGCCAGACGGACCGACGGCGCGTTTGACCCTACCTGCGGTCCTGTAGTGGAGCTATGGCGACGTGCGCGGCGCGAAGGGCGTCTGCCATCGACTGAGGCCGTCCGCGAGGCGCTCGGGCGGACAGGCTGGACAAGGGTGACCCTGTATCCCGAACGGAGCGCCGTGTCCCTCTCCTCTCGCGGGATGAAGCTGGATCTGGGCGGGATCGCCAAAGGCTATGCGTGCGACGCCGCCCTGCGCGAACTCCTCCGGTGCGGGACGCCCCGGGCGCTAGTGGAGATCGGAGGGGACCTCGTCGTCGGCTCGGCCCCGCCCGGGCGCGCGGGGTGGTCGATCGTGATCCCCTCAGCCCGACGTCAGGACGACCTCTACCTCTGCCTGACCGACGCGGCCGTCTCGACGTCGGGCGACACCGAGCAGTATGTCGAGATCGACGGCAAGCGCTACAGCCATATTGTCGATCCGAGGACGGGAATCGGCCTCACGACCAGGGTTGCGGTGTCGGTGATCGCACGACGCGGCGAGATCAGCGATGGCCTGTCGACGGCGATCTCTGTGCTCGGCGCCGTGCGGGGTCGGGCGCTCGCGGCCCGTTATCCAGAAGTACAGGTCTATATCCGCAGTCAGACGGACTGAGCCGCGATCGTCCCTCGGGCTAGAAACGGAACCGGACCAGACCGGTCCAGGTGGATACCTTGCCCATATGGTAGTTGACCTCAAAACCCATGCCCAGGAGGTTGAACCCGCCGATCAGCTTCAGCTCGGGGCCTTCGTACGCGACGCCATGAATACGGATGCGCGAGAAGCCGCCGCCGACGCCGTAATAGCCGACGATCCCGTTGACGACCTGATTGAACGTCGCCGCGATCCCGCCGCTCGAACGGTCCCAACCGGAGGTCAGCTGTCCCCATGTATCCAGGTCGATGCGCCCTTTGAACCCATCGAACAGGGCGAGACCCGGTACGGTCACGTCGACGCCCGCCAGCGCCCCCGTCGCCCTCGTTGTGGCGCCCCCAAGGCGGATGCCGAGCCCGAAGCCGAGCGGCAGCGCCCGTGCGGGCGCTGTCGAACAAAGCGCCGCAGCTGCGACCCCGACAACCCAGAACCGTCGAATGCTCATCATGGTCTCCTTCCTCCATTGGCAAGGAGTACGCCGGACAGGGCGATCAATCCTCCGAACAGTGCGATGCCGCCGGGCCGTTCTCCGAGAATAAGATATCCTTCGATGATCGCGATCAGCGGTATGAGATAGGTGTAGTTCACCGCGCGTGTGGCCGGTATGCGGGACAGCGTGTAGTTCCATGTGATATAGCATATGGCGATGGGCACGACGCCAAGATAGACCACGCTGAGCGTCGCCGCCGAGGATGCCGCGCGTACGGCAGGGATCAGACCGGGGAGAAACACGAGGAGGCCCGCCGTCCCAGCCCACAGAGAGACGGCTGCCGCCTGCAGTGCGGTCATCGTCCGGAGCATCGGCCGAACGAGTGCAGCGCTCGCCCCCCAGGCGATGGCCGAGCAGAGCAAGAGCAGCGCGCCGGCGTTCAGGGACAGGCGCCCGCCGCTTCCGAGAGCGATGAGAGCCGTACCCGAGATGGAAACGGCCAGTCCCGCCCATCCGCGCCCATCGACCCGTTCCTTGAACAGGAGAGCCGCCGTTAGGTAGGCGAACACCGGCGCTGTGTTGACGATCAGCGAGCCGACCCCGGCCTGCACCTGCACCAGGCCGTAGTTGAGGCAGACATGGTAGCCGATCACGTTCAACAACGATAGCGCGGCGGGCTGGGCCCACAGGGAGACCCGAAGCGGCTCCATACGGAGGATCCGCGCGATGATCCACATAGCGGCGGAGGCGACCAGGAACCGTAGAAGGGTTAGATGGCCCGGCTGATAATCGGCCAGGGCCAGTCGGATGAACGGAAACGCCGATCCCCAGAAGACGAGAGTGACCCCGAGCGCAGCGGCCGTTGGGAGGTCCGTTCGGCCGCGGTCATTCATCCTCGTCGTAGACGGCTCGTATCTCCTCCGGGCGCATCGCCGCTGCCCGAACGCTCATCTCCACAAAATGGGACACGGCCTGCTGTTCGCTGAGCGTGTCGACTTGCCGGTCCAGCTCGGCGATCTGCTTGCGGATCTCCTGCTGGCGAACGGTATCGTCCGTCGCTTCAAGATCCCGCACCAGGCCGGCCCGTCGGGTCCGCAGAGTTTCGATCATCGCCGCGAGGCGCTCGGCTCTGGGAGCGCCCTCCAGGGCGATATCCACGGCTTGTTCGAGGTCGTCGTTCTGCATGGATGCAGTGTACCATCGGTCCGGGAGCTTCGACCGTATCACCTTGACGAACCGACGATCGCCCGCGTATAGTGGAGTATGGACACTATCACACTCCACGGAGCAAGCTCGTGATCGATCCCATTGACGTCATCGTCACCGATACCCGCAAGGCCGCCGAGACCCTCGCGGCCAATCTATCCGCCATGCCCGACGACCGGCAGGACTGGCGCCCGCTCGACGCCGGACGATCGGCGCTCGATCAGGTTCAGGAATGCGCGGTCATCAACGACTTCTGCGCTGCCATTCTCCGCGACCGCAAGACGCCGGAAGGATGGAGTTACGATTCCTACAAGGCCGAATGCGCGAAGCTCGACACCCCGACGAAGGCCGTTCAGGCCCTCGGCGAGGCCACCGAGCGACTCGCGGCGGCCATTACGGCCTTCCCTTCGGATGCCCTCGAGATCGAGGTGAAGCTGCCGTTCGGCGACGATTTCCGCGCGTCGTTCCTGAGGGTGATCCTGATGCCCTACTACAACATGGTGT
The DNA here is from genome assembly GCA_013360745.1 of Chthonomonadales bacterium. Taxonomy (GTDB): domain Bacteria; phylum Armatimonadota; class Chthonomonadetes; order Chthonomonadales; family CAJBBX01; genus JABWBA01. The sequence goes on from JABWBA010000046.1 coordinate 4,965, forward strand.
ACCATACGGGACAGATCGCCTATATCCAGACGCTCTATGGCGATACCCAGATGCACGGCATGTAGAGGACCGACGGACGCTCTCGGGACATCCGCCCATCGGGCGCGACGGGCGTCGAGGAGGATGGACATGGAGGAGATCGTTGAGCCGATGAGCCGGCGAGACCTGATCCGAAACGCTGGCGCGAGCGGCGCCGTGTTGCTCCTTGGCGCCCAGAGCCCGATGAGGGGCGCTGTCTCGGACCCTTCCATGGCGCTGCAGGATTGGGGCGCGCCATGGCGTCCGCCTTGTCCGAAACGGCTTTCGGATGGGACACGCGCCCTGGCCCACAGGGCGCTGGCCGGGGAGCACGGGCGCAGCATGGAACCCGCCAGGGCCCAGCTGAGCGAGGCGGACCGCGCCCTCCCGCCGGACCTGCGCTATGCTCGCGCCGTGATGCTCGCGGCGCAAACCGCCCCTCTCCGCATCCTCGCAGGCGAACGGATCGTCGGCTCGGCGTCCCTCCTCGAAGCCGCGCGTCACACCACACCGATCTCCGGGGATCCCAGCACGAGCCATACCACCATCGGTTTTGCCCGGGGCCTCCGCGAGGGCTACGCGGGCCTGAGGCGACGGATTGAGAAGCGCCTTGCCGCCGACGATCTGAGCGAAGCTGAGACGACGTTCCTCCGTTCGATGGGCCTCTGCCTCGACGCGGCCGGCGTATGGCATCAACGATACATGGAGGCGCTTCAGACGCTCGCGGACGGATCGACGGGCTGGGAACGCGCCGCGTACCTGCGAACTCGAGGCGCTCTCGCGCGTGTGCCGGAGGAGCCGCCCCGGACGTTTCACGAGGCTGTCCAGGCGCTCTGGTGCATGTTCGCCTTCCAACGGCTCATGGGCAACTGGTCGGGCATCGGCCGGATCGACGAGATGCTCGGACCATACCTGAAGGCCGACCTGGCCGCAGGTCGAACGACCCTCGACGATGCCAGGGAGGATCTCGCCCATTTCTGGATCAAGGGCTGCGAATGGATCGGAGTCCCGGGAGCCGGCGGCGGTTCGGGCGATGCGCAGTTCTACCAGAACATCGTCCTCGCCGGCGTCGATTCCTCCGGCGTCGAGGTGACGAACGAGGTGACCTATCTCGTGCTCGACATCGTTGAAGAGCTGCACATCAGCGATTTCCCCGTGGCGGTTCGTTTGAATCGGCGCTCGCCGGTCAGACTCCTCCAGCGGGTCGCTGAGGTCCAGCGACATGGCGGCGGCATCGTGGCCCTCTACAACGAGGAGAAGGTGATCGCGGGTCTCCAGACCATGGGCTATTCGATCGCTGAGGCCCGGAGTTTCGCCAACGACGGCTGCTGGGAGGCGATCATCCCGGGCAAGACCGCCTTCTCCTATGTCCCGTTCGACATCCTGGCTCACCTCGAAACGGCCATCGGCCTACGCCCGGGAAGCTCGGCCGTCGATTACGCAACCTTCGATGACCTGTATCGGGCGTTCACCGTGTCCCTGAGAGGCCATCTGGAGCGCCACCATGAGATCGCAGATCAATGGTGCACGTCCGGCCCGCCGACGCCGCTCCTCTCGCTGCTCGTGGAGGATTGCATCGAGCGAGCGAGTGGATACTACGAACGGGGTCCGCGGTACACGGTCCTTGCGCCCCATGCCGGAGGCATGGCCGACGTCGCCAACAGCCTGCTGGCGATCAAGGATCTCGTCTACGATCAGCGGTCCATCAGCCTCCGCCGGCTGGTGGACATGCTGCGGGGCAACTGGGCGGGCCATGAGCCGCTCCGCAGCCGCATCGCCCGATCCTTCGAGTGGTTCGGCAACGACAACGAGGCCGCCGATGGTATGATGCGGCGCGTTTTTGACGATTACACAACGATCGCGGCGGAGACTCGCTCGCGGAACGGGGTCCTGAGGCCGGCCGGTTTGAGCACCTTCGGGCGACAGATCGAGTACGCCCCGCAGCGCTCCGCCACCGCGTCGGGGGCTCATGCAGGCGAGTATCTCGCGAACAACTGCTCGCCATCGCCGGGCACCGATCTGCACGGCCCGACGGCCGTCCTTCGCTCCTACTGCAAGCTGGATTTCACCCGTACGCCGAACGGCGCTACGCTCGAGATGAAAATCCATCCGGGTTCGGTGAAAGGAGACAAGGGAATCGACGCTATGACGGCCCTGATGCGGACGTTCGTCAGCCTGGGAGGCTGGTACCTGCACATCGACGTGATGGACAGTGCGCTGCTGGCGGACGCTCAGGCGCACCCGGAGAAGTACCCGAACCTCTCAGTGCGTATTGCTGGATGGTCGGCCCGGTTCGCCACCCTGAACAAGCAGTGGCAGGATATGATCATCGAGCGAACCCAGCAGATGATGGCCTGAGGCGCGAACCGCAAACTCCATTGAGCCGTGCGGCCCGGAGGGAATGGTCGTCAGAACCGACAGTCCCAACGCGTTCCTTCCGGGCCGCCGCTAGAGGCAGGATCAGTCGGCTCGCCGGACCGCCTTCTCGATGTTCAACAGCCCGTCTCCCAGCAGCCCCGCAAACTCCGGGTTCGCAAGGTTCACCGAGGTGGCCGTTCTCGTCAGATAGCGGGCAACCCGGTTGGCGCCTCCCTGCGGTTCGAGCTCCCGGACAAGCGCCGCAGCCCCGGACACAAACGATGCCGCGAAGGAGGTTCCGCTCCAGGACGCATACCCGCCATCCCAGTAGGTGCTCCGGATCCCGGTGCCAGGCGCAACGAGACTGACGCTCGGCGCATAGGACGAGTAGGGAGACTTGATGTTGTTCTCTTCGACGGATGCGACCGAGATAACCTGCGGCAGCCAGGCAGGATAGTGGGGCTGATTGTCGCCGGTATTACCAGCGGAGGCAACGACGACGACGCCCGATCGGTAGGCGTAGCGCACCGCCGCCCGCAGCGCCGGGCTGGAGGACGGGGAACCGAAGCTCATATTGATGACGTCCGCGCCATTCCGCACGGCCCAGAGGATCCCTCGGATGACATCCGATTCGTTGCCCGAACCGTCCGCCGCGAGAGCCTTGATCGGCATGATGCGAGCGTTCGGCGCGACCACAGCGATGACGCCGGCGACCATCGTTCCATGGCCAGCGCCAGCATCGAGAACACCGTATCCGCCGGTCTGCCCATCCGGAAGATCATCGGGCGGGTTGCATGGGTCGATGGCGTTATAGCCGCTGGTGCAGTGCCCGACGAGGTCCGGATGGTTCGCATTCACGCCGGTATCGATGACCGCAACAACGACTCCGTGGCCGGTTGCGCGCCAGTGCGAGCTGCCGAGATTCACCTGCGAGAGGGCGGATTGATTCGTATACCCGTTCGGAGTGGGCCCTGCGTCGAAGGCGAAGGCGAGTTGAGCCGTGATCTCGGGGATAACGACAACACCATCCGGCGACGCATCCTCAACGCTTGAGTCCGCCTGGAGGCTGGCGAGGGTCTCGGATGCGCCGCGCGTTCCGCATCGGAGCAGCCAGTACCCTTCTTCGCCTATTCCGTCCTCGATCGTCATGCCGTGGGCGGCAGCGATCGCAGCGATATCGCCGGACCTGTGGGGCCGGACCAACAGACAGTTCGTATTGCGGCCCCAGCCGAACGCGGGCGATCCCCCGATGAGGGCCACAGTCGCAAACAGCGCTATAAGCGCCGACAGCCGACCGTTATGCGCATTCATATTCGACATACCTCCGATTTCCGTTATCAACGAACCCCGACCAGGGCGAACGCCGCCCAGTGATAGGGGTGTGGGTACTCCTGCCGCACCTCGATCTGCGCATCACGAAGAGCCGCGGCCCGGCTCGTACCCTGTGCGATCCCATTATAGAACTTGATCATAACGGACATCGTCGCCGCATCCGCGGCTGGCCACAGGCTCACGGCAAGCGATCGGGCGCCAGCGGCGAGGAAGCCCCGCATCAAACCGAACAACTCGTCGCCCGGTTCGACGTGCGTCGCGCCGGTCCTGCAGGCCGACAGGGTGGCCAGATCGCAGTCGAGTGACTGACCGTATAGATCATGAGCTAGAAGCCATCCGTCGCTGAAGGCCAGACCGGAAAACAGCGGATTGTCGGCCCGAAATAACGCGTGCGTAGCGAGATGGATGATCCGGCTCCGCGGCGCCCATTCATGGAAGGCATCGAGGGTGGCTGCATCTCCATGGAACACCCGTGCGCCGGGCAACAGGGCGTGCAGTTGGTCCACCTCATCCGTCACGAGTTCGATGCCCGGCGCTGGAACCGCCATGAGCAACGCTGACTCTGTGACGCTCGTAGGATGGGCGATTGTTCCCAGGGCACGGTTGCGTACCACACCCGCATGCCATACTGCGGCGCCCGGCGCATAGACGATCTCCCAGCGATCCAGGGCGTACTCGTCGCCATCCGCTGCGGCGTGAATCGGGAGTCCATGCAGCGGTCCATGGGGCACGATCACAAGCTTTCGGCCGACAATCAGCGGCTCGATCGGCGCCAGGAGCAGTCGATAGAGGTCTTTGAGGACCTCTCGGATCGCATCATGGAGTTCGGTCTGATGCCGTTCCACGTAGGACCGTTGGCCCTCAATCCGCTGCAGCTGGAAACGTAGCCGTCGGGCCATATGCTGCGTCTCTTCAACCTGGGCGATATCGAGCCGCACCGCAATATCGTCTCTCGTGATGACGAAGGCGCAGATCTGTCCGAAGAACGCCGTGTATTCGATGAGCGTCTCGTCCGGCGCGAGGGCCTCCTGGAGAGCCTCAAGCCGGACCGGAGCGCTCTGCCGAAGGGCGCGGGTTTCGGGAGTGGTATCGCCAAGCTCCGCCTCCCGCAGCGCCTGTCGATAGTCGGCCTCGACTCGCTGGAGATCGGCCAGATCCCCAACCGGAACGCCAACCCGCTTCTGGAGCTGATCGGCTCCCTCGAAGACGTGTAGGCCGTGGTAGTGACGGCAGAGTTCAGCGCGAAGCTGAGCGAGCCGCTCCGTCAACTCCGGATCAGCGGCTGCGCCCCCGCGGGCTGCGGTGTCCTGTGCCGTCTGAACCCGTTCCAGGAGGAGTCGGGACTTGGACCGTTCCACACAATCCAGCGCCTCCACGATGTCGGGTCGCAGTCCACGGGTCAGAAGCGCGGCAACGAGATCCTCGTAGACGGCGATCTTATCCCGAAGGAAGGCGACGTGGAAGGCTTCGATGGATACCAGTGCGCGAGCCTCTTCGAGAGCTTGCACCCCGGCGCGCAAATGTTGAAGAGCCCGCTCGGTATCGCCCTGATGCTGATAGTATCTGCCCAGCGAGTGCTGAGCGCGGCTCTCCAGAGAGCTTCGCAGGTGCGTGGAGGCCTGCCGTACCACGGCTTCCATGGGAGCGGTCGCATCCTGTCCCGCGTCCAACTCCACATCATACTGAATGAACATCGCTTCGGCAGCCCAACCGTGAAGGCCTGCCCTGGTGAGTTCCCGAGCGGCCTTCGCGGCCTCTTTAGCGGCCTGGCGATTCCGGCCGCTTTGACGCAGCACATGGGCGCGGATCAGCGCTACATGCGCCTGCTGAAGCCGGTTCTTCTGTGCCTTGAACGTCGCCTCGGCGCGATCAAGGGCCTCCATCGCCTCCGCAGTACGATTATTGCTGGCCAGAACGACCGCCCTACCCACCTCGGCCCGAGCCGATTCATAGGACATGCCCTGCTCAAGGAACACCGCGATGCACCGGTCATAACACTCCAGCGCCTCCGGCAGGAGGTTCAGGGCGCGATATACATCGCCCATATCGCCGTCGACCTTGGCCGCCTCCACCCGCCGATTGATGCTTTCGAACGCGCGTCGGGATCGCGTGAAGGCGGCGAGCGATGCAGAATGTTCGCCGGATACATAGTGGAGAAAGCCGACGTTGAGATCGACCACTGCGGCCGAATAGGCGTCGCCCTGCTGCTCAAACCCCTTGCGCGCTTCCGTGTAAAGACCGGTAGCCTCCTGGACCCGGTTGAGATGGGTCAGAATATTGGCCAGATTCACCTCGACCCGCGCGATCACCGGGACATCGACTCGTCCGCGGAGGCGTTCGAGGCCCCGGGTGTACGCTTCGAGGGCCGCAGGATAATCATCCCGTCGGTGGTGCAGGTTGCCCGCGTTCACGAGAACCTTGCCCGATTCGGTGATCTCACCCTGCAGCAGGAGGGCGTTCTCCAGCTCTTCTGCAAGCGCTACGGCTTCGTCAAAACGCTCCAGCCAACCCAGCGAATCGATAATCCCGATGCGACTCTGGAGCGCCAAACGATCGTCGCCGGCGCTCAGGGCGTATTGGGCGGCCGCCTCCAGTGCATCGATGGCCGCCGTATGCCTGCTCAGGGCACGATAGGCCTGACCCCGGGCACGGGAGGTTGCGGACTGGAGCTTGGGTTGGCCGAGCGCCGCTGCTGCATCACAGGCGAGCTCGGCGTGGCGCAGAGCCTCCTCCGGATCCGACATGGTTAGCTGCCGCGCATCCGCAAGGAGCGCTTCGACCGCTGCCGGATCAGCAACCTCAGCGAGAAGCTTCGATCGTTCGATCGGGTCCGCTGCCAGCGCAGCTTGCTTCCAGGGCACCATCACAGCCACCGGAGGGTTCTACAATCCTATTCGGACGCCCGGAAGCAGCACTTCGGAGCAGTCCAGACGAAGCCTCAGGTCGTACAGGCCAGCTCGGACGGAAGGCATATGAAACTCGCCATTTTCTGGAACGCCGGTGATTACGGACTTATCGGCCGAGGTGAGGAGGGCTTCCCTCGCTCGTATGGCGGCGCCTCCGGCTTTCGGCAGGATCTGTCCGATCAAGTACCACAGGTCTTCGGTAAGCCGCTCACCCCAGAGATCGACGTCATGCCATGCCGTGGTGTAGACCTGATGGCGCGTCGACGCCATGTCGCCCGGTGTCCTCGCCGTCGGCAGTTCGCCTCGCACCTCGCTCGGGACGAGATTGGTCCAGCTATCGAATAGCTGCCTTGCGACATGGATCGTTTGGTCCGGATTTCTGTGCCGCTCCAGGAACGCAGCCCGAGCGCCTGCAAGCACCGCCTCCGGCGCCTGAATGGCGGCCGACAACTTGAGTGCGCGCACCACCCTGCCGATCCACGGTCGCTCAGGGCTCTCCTCGACTACCGTCTCTCCAAGCTCATCACTTTCATTACCTTCGTACAGGACCATGTAGATCACCCCCAGCGTGCCAGAATCTTAGCTGCTAACTATATATAGAGACACCAGACCGCCACTAAGATACAATGCCCCTACAATCACCACGAATACCGTAGCCGATCTCAACAAGGCCAGGTGTCGGACATCGGCGGTCCGTTCTGTAGGACCTTCGACCATTACTGGCCCTGTGTACACAAGCGCCCGGTCGAGGGAAGGGTTCCCCCTTTGATCGAGGCTTTCAAAAATCCATCGTGTCCAGGAGAGCCCGAAGGCGTTGCAGGCATCGGTTCCGCGTGGGCCCAATACTCCCTACGGGCACATCGAGATGCTGAGCCGCCTCGGCGTAGCTCATGGGAGAGTCCGACAAGAACAACGCTGTCAGAAGCTCGCGACACCGCGGCGACAAGAGGGCCATGGCCTCTCCGACGATCTGCTGCTCATGGAGGGCGGTAATGCGTTCGCTCAGATCTCCCGGCAGGTCCGCCATCGAAGCCTCGAGATCCGGATCCGCCGCCAGAGACGCAGGCATCCCCTCATGTCGCCGATTCCGCATGGCGACGCGCAGGGCATGGTGATAGGTCGTCCGAGCGATCCAGGGCATCAGCCGGGATACATCCCGCAGATCGCGCAGATGATCAAGGAGGGTCACGCTTACCATCTGTAATACATCGGCCGCATCATCGGCCGAGAGGCCGGTCTGATACACCACGGAATACACAAGGCCGGAGTAGCGACGGATCAGATCGTCCCATGCCGTCGCATCGCCATCGAGGCATCGGTAGATCAGATCAGCGTCGGATCTGCCTGCCGTCGGCGGTGTCACGGCAGGATGGGTCCGCAGCCGCCCGCTGGCCGACAAACGAGCGTTTCCGGTTCCAGTCCTCTGGGTGCGTAATAACCCGATACAAGTCGAGCGTGCGCTTCGTCCACCTGCTCCGCCTGTACGAGGGCCATCAGACATCCGCCCAGTCCGGCGCCGCTGAGCTGCGCCCCCAGAACACCGGGCGTCTCCAGCAGAATATCCGCCATCGCATCGATGTCCTGAGTGCTGCACCCGTACGCCCCCGGTTGATCGACGAGGCTCCTCCCGTTGCGGCATTCCATCGCCAGTGCGCGCACATCAGCATCGGAGCACTGCGCCGCTCGGCGCCCGGCCCAGCCGCCGGCAGCGGATGAGACGCGATCACCATCATGCGATACGTTCATCATCCGCCCGATCTCCGCCACCGCTCCGCGAGCGAGAAGGTCCGCGCACCGTCGGCTCCGTTCGCATTCCGACAACCCGAAGAGGACCACCGAACGTATCGGATAGGGCTCTCCGCCGCAGTCATGCGTGGATAGAAGACGCTCTGCCGACTCTGCGCCAATATGGTCGCTGATCTGATGCCGCTCCAGCGCGATCGGCAGATCGAGGAGCATTTCGGCCACCTCGGCATCGGGAACGTTGAGCCACGACGGCGCGAGGTCCCGCAGGCGTTCCACCCTGTCGCGCAGCTCGGGACGCCGCCTGAGGAGGATCTCCCGACCGATGTGGTAACAAGCGACCCGCTGATTGAACCGGTTGCGGGCGCCGTCCGATTTTCGGGCCTGCAGTCCGGAGTTGGCGACAAGGAGCGCATACCCATTCGGCCATGCCGCTGCTCGTTCGACGTTCAGCGGATGGAATCCGAGCTGGATCACATGACCGGGACGGGCGAATCGCATGGCGGCCTGATCACCGGCGCCGCCACGCGTCCCGACGTACCACTCCGCTTCCGCGCAAAGCGTCACGAAGCGTTCCGGTGTAAGCTCGAGGCCCGCAAGGTCGACGATCGCCTCCATGATCGCCACGACCACCGCGCTCGACGAGCTCAGGCCTGCGGCCACGGGGACGTTTCCCGCCACGACGGCGTCCAGCCCGAAGGACTCGGCGGCCGGGCATTCAGCCGAGATACGGGCCAGCGCCGCGACCGCGTAACCGCTCCATACGCCGCCCGCCCTCCGGACCCGCTCCTGGACTGCCGGAGTCGTGACATACTCCTCCCACGAGCCGCCTGTATAGCCGTCCAGAGCGTGGTCGAGGTCCACCTCGGCATGGGGAAAGCGATCCGACGCCGTGCTGTGCAGCCGCAGACGCCGGGGAGCGCCGATCCCGCCCATCACGTAGATGTCGGCCTCCAGGGCCATCATATTGCAGTAGCCGCCCTGATGATCGATATGTCGACCCATCAGATTGACCCTGCCGGGAGCGCGATAGACCGATACCGGACCGCTCCCGAAGCGTTCGATGTATGCCCTGCCCATCGACGCGAGCCGCCGACAACGATCCTCCACCACCGCCGTGCCGCTATTGTAGGTCGCGGTGAGGGATCGTACCAGCCCCGCATCGCGGCTCTCGGCCAGTCGAATCCACGTCTCCGCGGCCATCCGTCCCGGCTCCGCAGCCACGGAGCCCGTCGACGCTCGATCCTCCCTCATGAGCGCCCCATCACAGGAGCGACCTCGTCCAGACGCCGAAGGCCTTCATCCCTGCCGAGAAGACGCCGGTGGCGACCTGACCGGCGCCCGCGACCACTCCGAGCGCCACCTGACCCGCTGCGACGATGCCTCCGGCGAACTGTCCGACGGCGATCGGCGCAAGCATAAACTGACCAAGACCAAAGACGAACGCGATCCCGAACTGTGCGATCGTGAAGACACCAATCCCGTACTGTCCGATGGCAATCACCCCTCGAGCCACCCGACGGCGCCCGTTCGCATCGCGGCCCCACGCGACATGGACGAGTGGCCAACCCCGGACGGCGGCGCGAGACCTCCATTCATAGCCCGGTCCGAATCCCCTCCGACGAGCGGGATACGGCGCTCCGCACATCGGGCAGTGGAGCGCATCGGCGCTGACCTGCCTCCGGCACGTTCGGCACAGCGCCATGGCCGATTGCGCGTTACTCCCGATCGGAGACGCGGACCGGATCATCGCTCTCTGGGCGACCACATCCGGCTTGCCCAGATGATCCAGGAGAGCCTGCACCGATCCCTGCGTCTCGGAATCAACATGCTGGAGATCGCCCTCCAGCTCGATCTCAGCTAATACCCAATCGAGGACGTTCCTTTGTTCATCCGGTGGCAGATGAGCCAGTTGCGTCGACACCCCAGCGAGGTACTCGCGGACTATCGGCGTTTCCGTGATTGTTGATGGAGTCATGATAATGGATCGACCTCGGATGGTATCGGTATTCAGACGACACCCAGAACCGAAGTGGTTCGCTATGGATAATATCCGGGTAGATTGTACACTGGACAGGCGGCCTGGTGCGATGCACCTGCGCCATCGCGGTCTGCTGAGATCCCGGAGTTCGCGGGTGCATGGGTCCAGGGGCCGTCCGGAGGTTCGAGTACGATGAGCCAAACCCGATCGGATCTGCGGACGATCCAGCCGAGTGCGCGGATCGCTCTCCTCTCGGATATCCACGGAACTTCGAGCGACCTGGATCTATCTCGACTGCGCGCGCGCCGTCTGCAGCAGGCGATTGAGGCGATCAACGGCGAATGCCCCGATGCCGTCCTGGTGGCGGGCGATCTCACCGAGAACGGCGACAGAGAGGATCTGGCCGGGATACGGACCCGCCTCGACCTGCTGAACGCGCCATGGTACGCGGTGCCAGGCAACCATGATGTCGGCCCCAAGGCAGGCATCGCAGACGACCAACCGACGTCCATCGGAACCGCCGCGTACGAAGAGGTCATGGGCCCATCCTGTTACACAGCCACGGTCGGCCCGGTTCGTATCACGGGGCTCAACACGAGCCTGCTTGGCAGCGGTCTCCCCGAGGAGTCCGCGCAATGGCGGACGGTCGAACGGGATGCTGAACCGCTCCCCGGTCCGTTTCGCATCCTCCTGCTCCACTATCCCCTCTTCGCAGATCATGAGCGGGAGGAGGCCGGATCGTACTGGTCGCTCGATCCGGAGCCTCGCCAGCGGCTGATGGCCGCAATCCTGCGTGCGGACCATCATTTGATCGTGAGCGGCCACCTGCACCGCCCCTTCGTGCGCGAATGGAGGGGTCGGGCGCTTATCGGCGCGCCCGCGATTGCGTTCGGTCTGCCGCCCAACGACCGATCCGTGGGCTGGATGCGGCTGACCGTGGGAGGGGATGGCCGCGTGACGGCGGAGGAGCGCCCCCTTGCTGTCGCAGACGAAGTACGCTGACGCTTCGATTCGACGCGTTATCGGGGCGCGTGCGGTTTCGGATCGGCCGGTCGGAAGCTCAGACTGACGGAGTTGATGCAGTAACGCTGCCCCGTCGGCTCCGGACCATCGGGGAATATGTGGCCTAGATGGCCCCCGCATCGGCGGCACAGGACTTCCGTGCGCACCATACCATGGCTGGTATCCTCTCGAAACTCGACTCGATCCGGCGCCACGGCGTCCCAGAAACTGGGCCAACCGCACCCGGCATCGAACTTCGTCGTCGAGGCGAAAAGCTCCTGACCGCACGCGGCGCACGCATAGGTCCCCGCCGCTCGATGGTTCCAGTACTCGCCGGTGAACGGCGCCTCCGTACCCTTCTGACGGAGCACCCGAAACGCCTCAGCGCTCAGGGTCTGCCGCCATTCCTCCTCGCTCTTTACCACGGTACCCGACCCTCCTCCGACCCCGTGCCTGCGGACCGTTCTATTGTGCGGCTGCACGCCGGAACATGCGAGCCAGACGGCTGCGACGGTCCATCCCATCATCCAGCTCCACGGTATGCGCATCGTACCCCTACCTACGATGCCGGGAGGCCGCAGGTTCCGTGGGAGCGGTTCAGTCGCCGATCACCGTCACCACCACGGTCCGCTTCCTCGGCCTGATATCACACTCGAGGAGAAACACCTGCTGCCATGTTCCGAGATCCGGCGCCCCCTCGGCGACGGGGATCGTCACCGACTGCCCCAACAGCGTCGCCTGTAGATGCGAATGGCCGTTGCCGTCGTGCCAGGTCTGTTCGTGGGCGTACTCTTCCGAGGGCGGCGCCCAGCGATTCAGCATCTCCGGCAGGTCCCGTGCCAGACCGCGCTCGACCTCCATAAGACCGAGAGCTCCCGTGCTGCCCTGGACGAAGAGACTCGCGATACCGGTCTGGATGCCAGCGTCGCGGACGGCAGCGGTGATCCTCGGGGTGAGATCCTGAAGGTCGTGGTATCCGCTGGTCGGCACCTCGATGATCGTGCGGCTTGTCATGCCAACACCTCCTGTAATCATGACGCACCCTGCCCCATGCGGGCTAGGGCCAGAAATCGTACGCTCGGATGCCCATCGCGATCCCGTACAAAGACCAGAAGGATCCCGTGAGCATCTCCCCCAGAATCAAACCCAGAAAGAAGGGCGCTGCGGTCCGATAGAGCCTCAGGCCTCCATAGCGCATCACCATCGCCTTGAGCACGCTCCCGATCAGCACGGGCAGCCATATCTGAGCCATGCCCCAGGAGTTCGCCACGGCATAGCCGAGCGGATGCAGCGGGAACCATGCGACCCGAAGGCGGAGTACGGCCATGCCCAGGGCCATGAGGAACGCAACCCCTGCCGCGGCGAGGCTCCCGAAGTTGGGCGTTCCCGGGGTCAGAAACCACTCGTTCAACCGTCCGAAGTTCTCGCCCGGGAATTCCCTTGGCCAGCGCTCCACGCGCGCGGTCCCCGCGCCCAGGTCGTACGCCCGCTGCAGGTAGCTCCAGAAGAGCCCGATGGCGCCGATGAACGCCGCGAGCATCACCGCTCGCGCGATGGCCCGTTGATTGGCCGAGGCAACCTCCGCGAGCTTCATCCCTTCGAGCACATGAGGTGACGGATTCGCGAAATACGTTCGGTTGAACCAGTACAGCATCGAGAAGCCGACCAGATTGCGCGGGCCGAGCTGCGTGGTCCCGGCGGAGGCGAGAATCGGGTTGAGCGGTCCCATAAAGTGCATGTCATGGATTGGGAAGCCGAACTCCGCCCGAATGCGGGTGATCACGATCACCAGCAGGAAGTAGAGCGCGAAGAACGCCACAGCGATGAGCGGGCTCATCCCCATCCCCATGCAGAACAGGCATAGCAGGACCAGGCCTCCGGCCGCGCCCAGAAGGGCCGCCCGGCCTGACATCGGATCGCCGGTCTCCTCCCGCTGGGGCTGGCGGCGGAAGGCCTGCTGGACGATGTCGGCGAGATCGCGCCGCGCGGCCCAGAGCGCCATCGCGGCAACGGCCATGTAGGCCCCGAAGGCCTGGCCATGCTCATAGGGCGGATAGTTACTGAAGCCCGCCCCCGAGCTGAAGTTCGTCTCGATCCCCAACGCCATCACCGCGACGAGCTCGAGCTTATACAGAATATAGAAAATCCAGAGGGAAAACGACAGGTCCAGCGGCATGATAAACGCCAGCCCGATCGCGAAGAAGTAGAAGGAGATCTTGACGTTGCCCATACCGGTCCATGGAGGTGTCGTGATGTAGGGATCGATATCCTGCCGCTTGATCGGGATCATCGGCAAGGAGGGCCAGAAATAGCTGATCCCGTTGATCAGCGTGATCCCGCCGGCGATGCCGAACCCTAGCTGCATCGCGCGGTTTCCCCAAAAGCTGCCGCCGCTCGACATCTCGATCGGAAGGTAGACGGAGGGATAGGTCAATCGTTCGCTCACCATCCATCGGCGCCGCAGCAGCGCGTTGATGCAGAGCATGGTATAGACGAGCACGACGATGAACGCGCACCACAGCCCCACGGGAATCAACCACGGCAGCCAGTTCTCGCGCATGTAGATGGAGCTATTGCCTGCGTAGAAACGGGCTACCGCCCCCGGGTCATCCACCATGAACCGGCGCGGCAGATAGGGCAGGAACGTGGTCTGCCATCGATTGCCGATGCCTGCGAAGGCGAACGGGAACGGAAGGAACGAGACGAGCAGCTGCCCCATCTGCTGCGCGCCGAGAGCCGAACCGATGCAGATCATCGTGAAGACGCAGAGAAGCTCCGGTCGGGTTAGACGGAATCGAGCGAGCCCCGGCACGGATCGACACAGCCCGTTGAGACCGATCAGGGCGGCGAGGGAGGCGATGGCGTTGCAGAACGGCACGGCGTTCGTGAAGAGCGACCACCGTACGAGTTCAGCCTCGACCAGCCAGAGCTGATTCAAGACGACGAACAGGACGCCGACGGCATAGGCGCGAAACCGCATGCCGGTACTACGGGTTTCCCGGATGAGCGAGGCCGCTAGCCATCGGCATCGCCTTCCTGCGTTTCTCGATCCTCATCGGGCCGATCCCGGATCAAGCGTGCCATCGCGGAGCGGGACAGGAGCAGCCGGCGGCGAACCTCGCGGGCATCCAGCCACGCCAGAACGACAAGCAGCGCCGTCAGGCAAAAGCAGACGGACCAGTACAAGGCGATCAGCGTCAGCCGCACCGCGACGACTCGTCTCGCCCGATCGCCCGCTGCGTCGGGGGTCCCGCCCGCATGTCGAAGGAGGACCGCCTCCCGGGCTAACCTCCGGATCTGCGTGTCGCCCGACGACCTGAAAAACGGATGGCTGAGACCGAAAACTACCATTGCCCCGATCGTGAGAAGGATGACTGCTGTCAGCGTACGAAGCCTCCGCTGGCGGTGCGTCAGCCGGAAGTCCAGGCTCCCCAGGTGGTCCCTCGGCGCCCGGTCGGTCATCAACCTGCCCTGCAGGCCTCCCGCAGCGACCGAACGCCTTCGGCCACGCCGCCGGGATGTGCGAAGATGCTCGAACCCGCCACGAGAACGTTGGCGCCTGCCGCAACGGTCTCCGGGGCCGTCGCGCCGTTGATGCCTCCGTCAACCTCCAGCAGGATCTCGTGCCGGGCGGCATCCAGTCTGGTTCGCGCCTGCCGGATCTTCTCCGTCATGGCGGGTATATACGTCTGGCCGCCAAAGCCGGGATTCACCGTCATGATCAGGAGCAGGTCCAGATCGTCCAGGATATAGTCGAGAACGTGGAGCGGGGTGGCGGGATTCAGGGCTAATCCTGCCTTCATGCCGGCCCGACGTATTTCGGCCAGGGTCCGCTGAAGGTGGATGCAGGCCTCAGCCTGGACCGTCAGGCGGTTCGCGCCTGCCTTCGCGAACTCCTCGATCCACTGTTCGGGCCGCTCGATCATCAAATGGGCGTCAAACTCGGCGTCCGAGCGCTGCCTGAGCGCCGCAAGCACTCCAGGTCCGAAGGTGAGGTTCGGGACGAAATGTCCATCCATGATATCGAAGTGGAGGAACTCGGCCCCGGCGGCGCGGCACTCGGCGGCGGTTTTCGCGAACTGGCCGAAATCGGAGGCGAGCAGGGACGGCGCTAGTCGGACATCGCCCATCATTGCTCCTCCCAGCGGACGACGTTCTCGCTGATCGGCGTCGGATCATCATTATAGTAGACCCGGACGATCAGCCGGCGGCCCAGCCCGCGGACCTGCAGATCGATCACATCGCCTTCGTCCCTCACATCGTCAAAAGCCGTGGCGGTCCCCTCAGCGTCTTCGTATTCGATCCGAACCTGGCGGCGCCCGCCTCCATCCCGCTTGACCGTATGCTCGATCGTCCATTCGTGTTCGATCTGATCTTCCGCACCCGATTCGCTATCGTCTACGACGGCTGATCCGTCACTCAGGATCAACGTCACCGGCGTATCCCGATCCACCCGCTTGCCGCTCCTGGGATTCTGGGCGACCACACAGCCGAAGGGCACCGTATCGCTGGTCTCACGGTTGACCCGACCGAGGGTAAGCCCGGCGGCCTTCAGCTTCGCTTCGGCCTCGCCTGCGCTCAGATCCGATACATCGGGCACCCATACCAACCGGGATCCGCGGCTAACCCATACGAGAACGGTCCGACCCGGTCGAATAGGCCTTCCCGATTCGTAATCGACCCGGTATACGGTGCCGGGATCGTATTGATCGTTGTATTCCTCGCGCTCCAGCAGGCGTACTTTGACGGCGTCCGCCATCCGCTGCGCCTCCTCGATCGGTTTTCCGATGATATCGGGAAACGCTTTCGTATCCGGTCGGGTAAACGCCGCGAACCATAGAGCGAGACCAAATACGCCGATCAGAAACAGGCCGGCCATCGCGAGATACAGGAGGCCTCGAAGCCACCCCGCGATCCGATCATCGTCTCTGGCCACGTAAACATTCCTTTCGACCGGTGTCGTCTGCGGAGGTTCGGGCCGCGGCTTCCGCACCGGCGGATCAGCTTTTGGAGGCCCTTCGGCCCGTACAGTCGGAGCGTCTGGCGGAGAAGAAGCGGGTACGACCGGCTCCGGGGAGGGCGTTCCGGCAGGCTCTTCGAACGGTGTCCATGTCAGCGGGCGCCCGAACCGGAGTGCATCGCGGACGGTCTTCAGATCAGCGAGCAGGTCTGCAGCCGATGCATAACGCTGCTCAGGCCGTTTCTGGAGCGCTTTGCGCACGATTCCATCCAGAGCGCGCGGAACGCCCGGATTCGCCGCTCTTGGCGACGGAACCGGATCGGTCTGGTGCTTCATCACCGCCTGATTGGCCGACTCGGTCGGATAGGGCGGAGCGCCTGTGAGCATCTCATACAGAATCGCGCCGAGAGCATAGAGATCGGAGCCCGCCATGATCACACCCTGGAGGGCGACCTCCGGGGCCTGATAGTAGGCCATCCGACCGGCGCTTCGGGAGCTCGCCTCGGCGGAGGTCTGTATCGCAGCCGCAATGCCGAGATCGATCACTTTCACGACGCCATCGGGGCCCACCATGACATTCTGCGGTCGGAGGTCGCCATGAATGACCCCGCTGGCATGCATGTACTGGAGCGCTTCGGCAATGGCGATCGCGAAATCGACGGCAACGCTCACGGTAAACGGGGCGATCCTCTTGATCCGTTCCTTGAGGTTCATGCCCCGGACGAACTCGGTAACGAGCGCCGGTTTGCCGTCCTCGATCACCACCTCCAGAAGACGGGCGATGCTCGGATGGGCAAACTCCTCGACCCGATGCAGCGATGTGAGCAGCGCGTTGCAGAACGAAGCGTCGGCAGCGATCTCCGGATGAATGGTCTTCACGGCGACCGACCGGCCAGTGGTCCGTTCTCGCGCCTTGAACACTACGAACAGACTGCCTGATCCGAGGCGTTCCTGCACCTCATAGCGGCCGGCGATAACCCGCCCGATGTTCATGCCTTCGAGCTTACCCGATCCCTTCTGAGCCACCGCAGGGTTACGTGGACGACGGTCGCTGCGAGAAGCAGACCATAGACCGGCGTAAGATCGACGAGGACGAGACCCTCCAACGGCGCATGCCCTGTAGTGATCAGCCGCATCCTCTGATCCGCAGCGATATACTGCAGGGCCGGAATGGTGATCCAGCCAGCGATCAGAGCGTTCGCCACGATCGCGCTGATTGTACCGTTCCCGACTTCGCGGTGCGCGCTCGCGCGTCGGCCCTGTGTCTCCCTGGCTGCCATGATCGGCATCTTAGCCAGACCGAAGTCGAGCCAGCGCACGGAGCGTCGCGTCAGGCGCGACCTGAACGCCGGTCACCGCGTCACCCAGCATCCGCAACAGCACGAACCGGCACGTACCGTCGTGGATCTTCTTGTCGAGCTTCATCGCTTCCAGGACGGCATCGTGATCGAGATCCTCCGGGAGCCGCGTGGGTAAGCCTGCGCGGGTGAGCAAGTCGATCACGCGCACGGTCAGGTCCGATCCGTGGAACCCGATCTCCTCGCCCAGCAGGCAGGCTGCCGTCATTCCGATCGACACCGCCTCGCCATGGGTCAGAGACCCGTAGCCCGCAACCTTCTCGATCGCGTGACCGATGGTATGCCCGAAGTTCAGCGCCGCCCGCAGATGCCCCTCCCGTTCATCTCGCGAGACGACATCGGCCTTGACTCGACAGGAGCGAAGGAGGATCTCAGTCAGAACTTCCATGTCCCGGCGGAGGAGCGCCTCCATAGCATCATACAATCGGACCGTAAGGTCATGATCCCGGATCAGTCCATGTTTGATGATCTCGGCAAGGCCGGATCGGAAATCCCGATCGCTCAGGGTTCGAAGACAGGAGGGATCCATGAATACCGCTGCTGGCTGATGGAACACGCCGACGAGGTTCTTGCCCTCCGGCAGGTTCACTCCTGTTTTCCCGCCGATTCCGGCGTCCGCCTGGGCAAGCAGCGTTGTCGGTATCGAAACGAAGGCGATACCCCGCATATAGGTCGCAGCGACGAAGCCTGCCGTATCGCATACCACGCCGCCGCCAACGGCGACGACGACTCCCGAACGGTCCACTCCGGCCGCCGCCAGCCCTCGGAGCAGCGCTCCGGCCCTGGCGAGCGTCTTATGCCGCTCGATACCGGAAAAGGTCAGGAGGCCCGCGGTGACGCCGGCAGCCTCGAGTGTATCCCGTACCGTCTCTGCATAGCCTCGCACGATACCCGATCCGCCGATGACGACCGCACGCGTCGGATGCACCAGCTCACGGATCGCGATGCCGCACCGTCGCATGCAGCCCGGTTCGACGAGAACCGGATAGCTGCGCGAGCCCAACGATACGGCAACCGTGGAGCCCATGCGATCCTTCCTCATGGCGCGGACGGGGCTGGAAGACACCAGGTTCGTTTGAGCTCATCGTACACGCGGAGGACTCGCTGAGCAGCTTCGCGGCGAGTCAGACCGGTGGAGCACACCTGCCGATGGGCGGCAGCCGCGTAGGCCGGTTCGCGCTCCTGAAGAAGAGCGGTCACCCGCTCTAACCGGTCCTCCGATCTGGCAAGGAGCGGTCGGGTTCTTCCGTCGCCGCATCGCGCCACGATCTCCTCCGGAGTGATCCGCAGCCAGATGACGATCCCGGTGCGCCGCAGGGCTTCCCGGTTGGACTGGCGGAGTACCGCTCCTCCGCCAGTCGCGATGACCCGATGATCGCGGCTGGCAGCTTCCTCCACCGCGGCTGTCTCGAGGTCGCGGAATCCGCTCTCCCCGCGAGCTGCGAAGATCTCTGCTACGCTCGTACGCTCCTGCGCCTCGATGATCGAATCGGTATCGACGAAGCCGTAACCAAGATCGTGGGCACATCGACGTCCGATGGTCGACTTACCCGATCCCATGAAGCCGACGAGGACGAGGTTCGGCGTTAGGCTGGTGACCATCGCGCTCCCGTATAGCCTCGTTCGGCGAGGGCTTCGCGCCATGCGGCGGCGCTGCGGAGGAATGCCCCGTACGAGTCGGCTCCAAAACGTTCGATCGCCGCATCCGCAAGTACGATCCCGACCATCGCCATGCCGACTACCGATGCTGCGGGGACGGCACAGACATCGGAGCGCTCATAATGGGCTGGCACGACCTCACGGGAGAACAAGTTCACCGATGCCAGCCGCTTCCGCAGCGTCGGGATCGGCTTCATGGCGCCAGACACGAGGATCGGCTCTCCGTTGGTCATACCCCCTTCGATGCCGCCAGCATTGTTCCCCGTCCGCAGAAACCCGTGCTCATCGGAGATTTCAAACTCGTCGTGGACCTCCGAGCCGGGTCGACCTGCGCCGCGAAAACCCGCTCCGATCTCAACTCCTTTCACCGCCTGGATGCCCATGATCGCAGCCGCGAGCCGCGAATCCAGCCGTCGGTCCCACTGGGTGCACGAGCCCAATCCAGGCGGACATCCAATCGCGACCACATCGAAGATGCCGCCGAGCGTGTCCCCTTCCTCGGTCGCTCTGTCGATTGCGACTACCATAGCGCGCGATCGCTCGGTATCCGGACAACGTACGGGCGATTCCTCGATCGCGGCGGCGAGCCGGGCCAGCTCGGAGGCGTCTGGCGGATCGGCCTCGACTGGTCCGATCGCTCGAACATAACTGTGGACTCGGATACCGATGGCGCTGATCAACTGCAGGCACAGGGCGCCGGCCGCTACAAGGGATGCGGTATTTCTTGCGCTGGAACGTTCGAGGATATCTCTGATATCGGACAGATCGTGCTTCAAAACGCCGGCGAAATCGGCATGCCCCGGGCGTGGAGAGGTTATGGGTGTCGGACGTTCGGCAGCCGGTTCGGGCTGCATCCGGCCTTGCCACGCGGCGTAATCTCGATTCCGCACGAGGAGGGTAATCGGGCCGGGAAGAGATTGCCCCAGACGAACGCCGGATATCGGCTCGGCCGCATCATGCTCGATCTGCTGCCGCTTGCCCCGACCGTGTCCACGTTGACGGAGTGCGAGCAGATGGTTGATACCGTTGAGATCCACGGGCATGCCCGCCGGCAAACCGTCTATGATGGCACAAAGCGCAGGACCGTGAGATTCACCGGACGTCAGGATCCTGAGCACATTCTACCTCCTCCGTCTCGCCTGACCGCACCGCCCAGACGCACGCACGGGAGCGGCCCATGTCTGGGTTCCGCTCCCGAACGCGATATGGTACGTCCTACGGGGAGATGCCGCCGACGCTAACCAATCCCGTGTTGCCCGATGGATCCGGCAGGATCGACGGCGTCACGAAGACGAGGAGTTCACTATCCGAGACCCGGTACTCTCGTGATTGGAACAACTGACCAATAAGCGGGAGATCGCCGAAGAGAGGCACCTTCTTGGTGCTGGTACCGTCGTTCTTGGTGACGAGACCGGCGATCGCAATCGAGTCGCCATTCTTCACTCGGCGCGTGATCGGCCCAATATACTGATAGCTGATGATCGGAGCGGTCATACCGTCCGGGCCGGTAACCTGTCCAGACACATCCGAGACGTAGGGAGCGATCGATAGCGAGATGGTATCGTCGCCGTTGATCCTGGCCAGGACGTTCATTCCGGAGCTGGCTTGAACCGTCTGGAGCTGGGTCTGCAATACGACGACGCCATTGCCGCCAGCCGTCGGACTGGTGATGAAGACGGGTATTTGGCGGCCAATGTTGAGCGATACGGGAAGGTTGTTGAGCGTCGTCACCATGGGCGAACTAACCAACCGCCCCTTACCTTCCGTCATCGTCGCACGGAGCTGTGCCGCAACGTTGCCGGTCGCATAGTTGATGAAGACCTGTCCGGCCGCGAACCCGGGGTTGCCTGCGACGAGGTTGCCGCGGGCAATCTGCCAATCGATACCAAACTGGCGAAGGTCATTCTGCGATACCTCGACGAACTCCGCCTTGATCATCAGCTGTTTGGGAGCGATGTCGAGCAGGCGGATGATCTCTTTGAGCTCGCGGAGGGCGTCCTCATCGCTGGTGCGCACGATGATGGTGTTGTCGATGTCGTAGGCCAGCATCGATTCGATTCCCTCGGGAACCAGCGACGATCCACCCTGGCCGCCGAAGCCACCCTGACCGCCGAAGCCACCCTGACCGCCGAAGCCGCCCTGGCCGCCGAAGCCGCCCTGACCGCCGAAGCCTCCGCGACCGCCGCCGATCT
>JABWBA010000047.1 GCA_013360745.1 Chthonomonadales bacterium
GTCGCTGCGGCCATCGTCGTTCGGAACGGGCCGTTCCGATCATGATCCGGATCATCGAAGGAGTCGCAGGGTGTTGCCGCCTGAGATGGCGTCGAACTCCTCCTGAGTGATCTGCCCCGAGGTTCTCAGATCCCGGAGCCATCGGAGCTGCGGCATCCTGCCCCGTTCGTCGGCAAAGCAGGTATCCGTGCCGAAGCAAAGGCGATGGCTAAACTCCCGGACGAACGCCAGGCCGGGCGCCGGATCACGTGTCAGGGCGTTCCAACCGCTGCCGGCCGAGATATCGGCATAAAGGTTCGGATACGTTCTCATCAGGCGCCACAGAGCTCAGCCCGCCCCGATTGGTTCGCTCGGATATCCCGATTTGGCCTCGTCCGTGAGCCCTTCGCCGATCTCAGCCCAGAAGCCCGGGCCGTGTCCGATAATGATCACCTCGGGAACCAGCCCGAGTACCCGCTCCAGCCGGGGAGCGTGCGCTTCATCGATCAGGCCATAGCGCCCGAGACCGGGCCCCGCTGTTTCGATCAGGACGGGCAGACCCATCGCGCCGCACTGACGGAACACATTCACCACTCGGGGATCATCGATTGGGATCCCAGCGGCCAGCTCGCCGATGCCCCGGCAACCCATTTCGATGAACCGCTCGAGCAGAGGCGTGAAGTCCGCATTGGGCGAGTTACCGGCCCAGCGGGGGTCGAGATTGCCGAACAGGATCAACCGATCCGGATGCGCGGAGGCCAGCTGCAACTGCGAGACGATGTCCGGATTCGGGAGGAACAGCGCCGGCAGGGTGACCGCTTCGGGGCATGCAGGCCAGGGGAGGACAACGGCTTGATCGATTCCCTCGTCGTCGAGCCTCTGGAGCAAAGCATCGACGGAAAGGGGCATGCGATCCATCGAGCCGGGTGAGCGAAGGTCGCTGATGTGCGTGTGGATGTCGACAATCAAGATGCTTTACCTCAAACGATCACGGATCGCTTCATCGGGAACAGGGGATCCGACATCCAGCAGTATACCGAGCGCCGTCGGGCGACCGTCCGAGCCGCCCTTGCGGCGATCCAGGTTCAGCCGTCACGTGTCAGCTTGCGCAATCTCATACTGATGTCGCCCGGCCGATGGACGCGTGCATGCGGACGACGCTGCTGACCTGATAGGCGAAGGGGCGGTTCGATGAACCGCCCCTCCACAGAGATCGAACCGCTCCTGTCAGAACGGAACGAGCGGGACTACATGGGTCGGCAGCCGATGCCCCAGCCGGACGCGGGAATGGTCTGCCATTTGCGGCCATACGAAACGAGCTTGGAATGGCCGTCGAAGTAGGTCACGTTATAGCCTCGGGCGTGGTTGTAGATGGTCCTGCGGCCGTTATCCGGCGTACAGGATCCGGTCATCGCATCGGCGCCGTCCCAGCCGAAGATGCCCCGTTCCGCGAAGAGGATGCGCTCCGAGATCCAATCGGACTTCTCGTTGGGGTTCATCACCCAGACGTTCTTAAAGGTACCGTCGGGATAACGGACGTCAACGCCGCAGCACCCGTTGTAGATCCAGTTCGGGAACCACTGATAGGACTGAAGCCCGCGTCCCATGTTGGTGGGGTTTGCAGTGCGGTATTTGTCGGATGGACAGAACCAGATGTTCTTGTTCTTCTGGTAGGGCCCGAGCTGGACATGCATCAGATGGCGATAGAACTCGCCGCCATAGGCGCAGCCGGTATAGTTCGGCCCGCCGTCGCCGGGGTTCCAGCCCTGGAGAATACCGAAGCAGTCCAGGAGCGGTCCGGCTCCGTAGGGGTCGACATCCATGTTCACTTCCCAGTTGCGCGGCCCCGGATAGGTGCCGTTGGGATACTCCTCATCGTAGTCCTGCGCGTACATCTTGACGCTCAGGCCGATCTGCTTGGTATTGCTCAAGCAGGATATCGACCGGGCCTGCTCACGAGCCTGGGCAAAGACAGGGAACAGGATGGCTGCTAGAATCGCGATGATCGCGATCACGACGAGAAGCTCAATCAACGTAAAGCCTCGTCTCATGCGGTCAGGTACCTCCTTGGTTGTTTGCGCCGATCGGAAGGATCGACGGTCCTGGTCTTACGGTTGTAGTATGGTCACCAACGCGAGGATACGACTGTTGGCGCGATCCGCCTATCGAGGCGTAGGCGGGGTCGGAACGCCGCCTGGCCCGAGCACGGGTCCCGATTTTGCCGGTCCCGCTGGTGCGGACGCGCCCTGCTGTTGACCGGCTCTCTTCATCGCCTCACCGAGCTGTTCGGCGGCTCCCGGCGGCATTGGAGGCGGACCATCGCCCGCGCTCCCGGCAACGCTGCCGGTCCGCCAGAAGTAGATGCCGCCAATCGCGGCGAGGATGACAACGATCAGAATAACGGCCACTACGGGCGAGATCTCTTGTTTCATCGTGTGTCTTTCCACCACCGTCCCGGTCACGGGCGTATGGTCCCGTATCTCGGCGCAAACCATCATCGGTAGGATATCGGTTGCCTATCGGCATTATACGACGGCAGTTCGGCGATGTCAAGGAAATCGTCCACGGCCGTTATCGGCGCTGGTGGATGGTGCGACGCGCCCGAACCGGTCCAAGTTCCCGGAGGAGCTCGGCCACAGCGCGCTGCAGCTGGCGATCTGTTCCATTGACGATCTCCTCAGGTGTCGGAATGATCTCTATATCGGGCGGGCAGCCGTTGTTTTCCATGTTCTTACCTGCGAGCGTATAGGCTCCGATGGCGGGCATGCGCAGCGTGGCGCCGTCGATCAGAGTCCTGCTTCCCGTGCCGATCACACCGCCGTACGTGCGACGCCCGACTACCTTGCCGAGCTTCAACGCCTTGAACCCCCAGGGGAACACTTCCGCGTTGCTCAGGGACGCCTCATTCGCCAGGACAATAACCTTTCCTGAGAAGACAGGTAGAGGAGCCGTTGAAGGCTTCGTGTCCTCTCGGACGGTTCTCCAGCCGAAGATCCGCTTCTGGAGGATCGCGAAGATCTCATCGGCGATGCTGCCACCGCCGTTGAAGCGCAAATCGAGGACCAGCCCATCCCGCCCCTCCATATCGCCGAAGGCCGCCCGGGTGAACTTGTCAAGGTTGGATGCGTTCATGGAGTTGAGATGAACATAGAGGAGTCTGCCGGACGATAGGCTATCGACGAGGTCCTTGCGACTCTGGACCCACTGATCATAGGCCAGTGTTCGATAGGCGGCTCCTGTAATCGGACGAATACGCACGACCCGGGTCGTTGCATCCTCGGTCCGGACGGTGAGCGGGATCTGCCGGCCTGCAGCGCCCCGCAACGCATCGAAGAGCTCCTCGTTGCTGACCAACGGCTTGTCGTTCACCCGTTCGATGATATCGCCGACTCGAAGTTTCTGCACCGGACGTACTGCGGGTCCTTCGGGCATGACGTACCCGACTCGTACACCCGGTCCGGAATAGCCGTCGTCGAGCGCAATACCCAGCGAAGCCGTGTCTTTTGCGCCCGGTGCAGCCCGGGCGGTAATGCCGCAGTGGGAAGCGTTGAGCTCGCCCAGGGCCATGGTGAAGAGGCTCAGGAAGTCGTCCTTTCGGTCCAGCGTCGCCGCAACGGGTCGATACCGCTCTCGAACACCATTCCAATCACACCCGTGCATGTTCGGATCATAGAAACCGTCCCGCATGGCCCGCCAGGCCTCATCGAAGAGCTCCAGGATCTCCTCCCGCGCGTCCGCTACGACGGTTGCAGCCAGGGTAATCCGCTCGGGAGTGACAGGCGCCGTCCCCAGCCTGATCGTACGAACCTGACGATTGACCGCGTAATAGATCGCCTCTCCCTTTGGCGTGAACTGGATATCGGCTGCGACCTCGCCCGATTGGGTCAACCGCACCGGCTTGCCGCCTTTCGCAGGCACCCGCCAGAGATCGGTCTGGTCGAGTTGGGCTGCGGTACACACGATACTCCCGTCCGCGGGGTTCACGGCGTATTGCAGGATGGCGCTGTCACCGCCGGTGAGGCGCTGCGCCCGGAGATGGATATCCTTCTGGTCCTCGGATCCGATGGCTTCAGCCGCGTGAGGTCGCGGGGACGGGTTCCTCTCCGACGCAGGCTCGCCGGATCCAGGCGTCGGATTGTCGGCCTCGGATGGCGCTTCTTTGCGTAAGGCGACGCTCCAGATCTGGTTGACCCGGTTCCGATTCGATAGGAAGTAGACGCGGGATCCATCGGGCGACCAGCAAGGCCGATTATTCGTCACGGGATAGCGGGTGATGTTGATCGGTCGCGGATCGGCGATATCCACCACGAAGATATCGGCCTCGGTTCCGCCCGAATGGGATATCGATCTGGTATAGGCGATCATCCTGCCATCTGGCGACCAGCACGGATTCGATAGGGAAGGCTCTCGAACAAGCGTCCGCGCCTCGCCACCGGAGATCGGCACAACGCAGAGCTCACTTCTCGTTGCCCCTCGCACATAGGCCACCAGCGTGCCGTTGGGCGATACGACCGGCGATTGGACGGGACGCGCAGGAGCGTCCGTGAGTCGAGTCGTGGCGCGAGTCTCGATATCAAGGCGATAGAGTTCCTGCTCGCCCGAGCGATCCGAGCTCATGATGATCGTCTTGCCGTCTGGCGCCCATGCGAGATCCTGCTCCCTCTGCGGCGTCTCCGTCAGGCGCAGTGGTTCCGTCGATGCGCCGAAGGTCTGCAGAAAGACCTCGCCGTGGATCACGAACGCAAGGCGGGAGCCATCCGGCGAGAGCGCATACTCCTGCACTGGCCCTTTGAATGTTTCGCGCCGCGCGCGTGTCCCATCGGAATCGATCGGCGCGAAGAGCGATATGGGCGCGGCCTTGCCCGTCTTGAGCTCAAGCAGCCACAATCGAAACTCCCGTTCGAACACGATCCGACGGCCGTCGCGCGATAGACAGGGATTGTAGATCGCGCCGGATCGGAACCGTGTCTGAGCCCGTTCCGTGCCGTTACGGATCGCTCGACGAACGAGGTTCTGGCATCCGGATCGATCGCTCACGTAGTAGAGCGTCCGGCCGTCGGGCGACGGCATGGGCGATCGCTCGTTGTGCGGCGTGCGGGTTAGCATCGCGCCGGCGCCACCCTGGGCCGGTATCGCTAGCAGGTCACTGGCGCCGCTGCCCCGGTACCTCATTCGGACGGCGCTGCCTCCCCGTATACAGACGATGGTCCCGCCGTCGGGTGTGTACCTCGGATTGGTGAGACTGATATCGTCCTGGCGGATCAGTCGTGACCTGCCGCTGGCGACGTCCAGCGCATAGACGGCAGAGGTGCGCGTCGTCTCCCTGGCGGAGGTCATCAAGATCGTCCGACCGTCCGGGCTCCAGTCGGTAGCGTAATCCGCCGCCGAGTGTCGCGTCAAACGTCTCGGCTCGCCTCCATCCGCGGCCACAATATGGACATCGAAATCGCCCTCGCGATTGGACGAAAAAGCCACTTGTTTGCCATCCGGCGACCAGACTGGCGACTGCTCCGCAGCCTTGTCGGTGGTCAGACGTCGGGCGGTGCCTCCAGCGGAGGAGACGATCCAGATATCGCCGCGGTAGGTGAACGCGATCCGGTCGCCGTCCGGTGACAGGGCTGGATGGCGCGCGAATAGTACGACCTCGGTTCCTGGCGGTTCGGTCTGCCCGAGAGCGGTTATCGCCGCGCAGAGTGCGATCAGGGCGACGGGCCATACGCGCATTGAGCCACCTCCTGGACGGGCATCCGGCCCGCCGTCGGTTGTCTATTATCCGACAGCATCCCGAGGTCCTTCCTTTCGAAAGAAGGTTCCGATGCACTCCCGTCGAAGACGAAGATATGGATCCATCCACACCGGACGACTTCCAGAAGGCGCTGGGCATTGCCCTCCGGTATCTCGATTCCGCACCCCGCACCATCGCGGCCGTTCGGACCCGGTTGCGACGGGCCGGTTGGGACGATCGTGTGATCGAAGGCGTGATCGAGCGGCTGGTCGACGCAGAACTCCTCGACGACCGGAAGTTCGCCGATGCCTGGGTCGAAAGTCGGAGCCGGAGCCGTAAGCTGGGTCCTATTCGCCTGAGCGCGGAGCTGCGCCGCAAGGGGGTCGCGCCGGAGTTGATCGCCGAGGCGCTGGAGCGACACGCTCCGGAAGACGAGGACGCTGCCATCTTTGATCTGGCGAAGACCCTCCTGGGCGCTGCGGATCCCGCCGATCCGGATGTCCGAAGACGCCTTGGCCAGAGACTTCTGCGACGGGGACATCCATGGGAGGCCGTGAAGCAGGTATTGTATCATCTAGAGGCTAAAGACGTATGGTCGGACGACTGTTGATAGCCTGAACCAGCCGCCGCTCTACCTTAGCTCTAAGGAACTGGAGGTGAGGTAAGCGTGTGGGATACGATTTTAACCATAATCGTCATCGCTGCATCCGCAGCGATGTTATGCTACCTGGGCGCTGAGAAGCGCAAGCTGGACCGATTGGCCGCCGAAAACCGCGCGGCCGGCGAGAAGATCATTGGGGAAGCGAACGAACGGGCGGAAGCGCTCAAGCGGGCTGCCATCATCGAGGCCAAAGACGAAGCGTATCGTCTTAAGGCAGAGGTGGAGCAGGAGATCCGCGAACGGCGCACCGAGCTTCAAAGGTTAGAGCGGAGGCTGGGACAAAAGGAAGAAACGCTGGACCGCCGTGGTGAAGCCGCTGAGAAAAAGGAGCATGCGCTGCAGCAACAGGAGATAGAGCTGCAGCGATCAAGAACACGGGCCGCCGAGCTCATCAAACACAGAGAAGCTGAGCTGCAGCGGGTCG
Source organism: Chthonomonadales bacterium (assembly GCA_013360745.1). Lineage (GTDB taxonomy): Bacteria > Armatimonadota > Chthonomonadetes > Chthonomonadales > CAJBBX01 > JABWBA01. Next base: position 6,790 of record JABWBA010000047.1, read on the forward strand.
CGCAGATGACGCTGGACGAAGCCAGGGCCGTCTTGATGCAACAGATCGAGGAAACGGCTCGGCACGATGCGGCACGGCTGGCGCGTTCCATAGAGGCGGAAGCGCGACGGGAAGCTCATAACAACGCCAGGCGGGTAATCGCGCTGGCAATACAAAAGTGCGCGGTGGATCAAACATCCGAAACGACTGTATCTGTAGTGCCGATTCCCGGCGATGACATGAAGGGCCGAATCATCGGTCGCGAAGGACGCAATATCCGGACCTTCGAGACGCTGACGGGCGTCGATGTCATCATCGACGATACGCCCGAGGCCGTCGTCATCTCCGCCTTCGATCCTGTTCGCAGGGAGATCGCTCGTATCGCCTTGACCGAGCTCATCCTGGACGGTCGGATTCACCCAGCGCGGATCGAAGAGGCCGTCGCCAGCGCTCGTCAGCAAGTCGAAAAGATCATCGTCGAAGCGGGCGACAGCGCCGTCCTCGAGACAGGGATAAGGGGTCTGGCGCCCGGGGTCGTGCGCCTTCTCGGTCAGATGAAGTACCGGACGAGCTATGGTCAAAACGTGCTTCGTCACTCTATCGAGGTCAGCCACATTGCGGCTGCCCTCGCCGGTGAGATCGGCGCGGATGTGACGATCGCCCGTCGCGCCGGACTGCTCCACGATATCGGCAAAGCGGTAGACCATTCGGTCGAAGGCACCCATGCGGCGATCGGCGCCGATCTGCTCCGACAGTATAATGAGCAGCCCGAGGTGATTCACGCTGTTGAAGCCCATCACGACGACACCGGACACGAGAGCGTCGAGGCTGTCCTTGTGATGTGCGCGGATGCCATCTCAGCCAGCCGACCGGGCGCTCGACGCGAGACGCTGGAGATCTATGTCAAACGGGTTCGGCAGCTGGAGGACATTGCCCAGGCGTTTCCCGGCGTCGACCGGAGCTTCGCAGTACAGGCCGGACGTGAGGTGCGCCTAATCGTCAAACCGGACGAAGTCGATGATGTGGCGACCACAGCCCTCGCGCGCGGCCTGGCGAAACGCATCGAGGAAGAGATGGAATATCCGGGACAGATCAAGGTAACCGTGATCAGAGAGACTCGCACCGTCGAGTACGCCAAGTAGGACCTCCATCACGGCCAGGCCGTGTGGACCCATCGAATCGACCAGGAGGCGAACGGGTGCGGGTACTGTTTATCGGTGATATTGTCGGACGGCCCGGTCGCCAGGCAGCGGTATCGCTGATCCCCGGCCTGCGTAACGAACTGGATGTCGATTTCGTCATAGCGAATGGCGAGAATGCGGCCGGAGGCGTGGGAATCACCCCTGCGATCGCAGACGACCTGTTGAATAAAGCCGAGATCGATACGCTGACCCTCGGCAATCACACATGGGCCAAAAGGGAGATCTACCCATATCTGCGATCGGAAACGCGCATATTGCGTCCGGCGAACTACCCGCCCGGGGTCCCGGGGGTCGGCGCGGCTGCGTTCGAAACAACTGCGGGGATGCTCGGGGTGCTCGTGCTGCAGGGCCGGGTATTCATGGAGCCGGTGGATGATCCGTTCCGGACGGCAGATTTGGAACTCGCGCGGATCGCAGACGGAGGCCGTGCGGTCATCATCGACTTCCATGCGGAAGCCACATCGGAAAAGGCCGCGCTCGGGGCCTATCTGGATGGCCGCGTCTCTGCGGTCATCGGAACGCATACGCATGTGCAGACGGCGGACGAGCGGATACTCCCGGGCGGTACCGCATTTATAACGGACGTTGGGATGACCGGGCCGACAGGAGGGATTATCGGCATGCAGGCCGAACCGATTCTCAGCCGCTTCCTTACCGGGCTCCCGAACCGTTTTGAAGTCGCCGAGGGGCAATCGATCCTTAGCGGCGCGTTGGTCGAAATCGACGAGGCGACGGGCCGAGCGCGGAGCATCATGCGCATCCAGCGGGCAATCGCGTAGTACAATAGGACAAGCCTGCTCGATGGAGCGGCGTCCTGATGATGACGGAACCGATACGATGGGTTCTGTCGACCGCTTGAACAGGAGCGAGCGATGAAACGGATATCTAGACCGATCATGACAACAGCAGCCCTGAGCCTGGCTGTGGCCTTGCTGGGAACGGCTTCGTCCGCCGATGTAACCATCTTTCAGGGGCAGACGCAGCAATCCTCGGGCCTCAAGCTGCTCCCGTGGGGCAGCGGTTCGGCGGAACCGTCGGAGCGGTACGTCTTCACGGGCGTCAACTCCATCAAGGTGCGGACACACGGACGGTACCAGGGCGCGCGACTTATCCTTGATAAGCCGGTGCCCCTTTCCAACGCCCTGGCCGAGGGTAATGCATGCCTCGAGCTTTCGGTTCTGATCGCAGACCGTGAAACCGCAGGCGGAGTCGGTCGTGGTCCTGGAGGCGGCATGCTCGGGCCCGGCGGCATGGGCGGCAGCAGCGGAGGCAGGCCCGGCCAGGGCGGTAGAGGTGGAAGCTCCGACGGAGAGATGGGACCGGGCGGCATGGGCGGCGCCAACTCGGCGAGCCAGAGCCTGATCACCGAACCCAAGCCGATCAAGAATATCCGGCGCGTGGACGTACTGAGTGACGGGAAGACCCTCGACCTCCTGATGCCCATGGAATATGCCCAATCGGTTCGTGAGGGTTGGAAAACCCTGTCGATCCCATTCTCGGCGATTCCCGCATTGAAATCGGCTGAAGGCTCCATCACCGAAGTGCGCCTGTTCGGCGATGCTGTCGGAACGATTTATCTCGGCCAGATCCGGACCGTCGTAGACGCAACGCCCATCCGAGTGGATTATCTGCCAGATCGAACGGTCGCAGTCAACGACGAGGTTACGTTCAATGGCTCTGCCGAGGCGGGTTCGTCACAACTGCTCTATCAATGGACGGTCCTCAAGGCTGGCGAGAAGCTCTCGCCCCTGCCTGTCGACGCAGAGGGCAAGACCTTCACCCATAAGTTCCGAAAGAACGGAGACTATGAGGTCCATCTGACGGTCCGTGATCTCTATGGCAAGAAGCAGCCGGTCACGACCGTCGGGAAGGTTCGCGTCACGCTCTAGACCCTCGCAGCAGTGATACAATAGCCGTGCGGGGGAGGCTCGTTTGGGCGTCCCCCGCTCGTCTTTGGCCCGTAGTGCGGGGCGACAGGATGGCAGAGATCCATCCTCCAGTGTGCGAACGGTGAGGAATGAATGACGATGGCCCAGGACGGGGATTCATCAACGGTGTCGGCCGGTATCCCTCCGCTCGATCTGCCAGTGGTGCACGTTACCGGCGCTAACCTGCCGGAAGCGTGGGAAAAGGCCGTGATCGAAACCTGGGAACGAGGCGCCGTCGTTCCGACGCAATACGACGCGCCCGGTGATCCGCCCAGCCGCGATGCCCTGGCGGTCATCGTGGTGGCAGATGCCATGGCCGAACCCCGCATCCACCGGGGTCTTCCCGGCAGCATTGAGGCCCTGGAGGCCTATCGGCAGGAGGTCGTCGACGGTATCCATGACCACTGGGTCGATCCGTCAGCGGGTAAATGGGAATATACGTATCACGATCGGCTCGTACGGTACAGCGTGCCCGGCGGCCCGAACGTCAACCAGCTGGAACAGGCGGTAGAGGCGCTGGTCGAGGCAACCCATACGCGCCGCGCCCAGGCGATCATGTGGAAGCCGTGGGAAGACGCGGGCATTGTGGATCCCCCATGCCTGCAGCGCCTATGGTTTCGAGTACTCGACGACCGATTGGTCATGAACATTCACATGCGCTCCAATGACGCCTACAAGGCCGGATTCATGAATATGTACGCGTTCACCGACATCCAACGTGCCGTATCCATCGAACTCAGCAACCGTCTTGGAAGGCGCATCGAACCCGGCCAGTACACCCATATCGCCGACTCGTTTCACATCTACGGCTCCTACTTCGAAGAGTTCCGCTCGTTCCTCGAACTGGTTTCGAGCAGGCCGTTTGACCGCAGGACCTATCGCACCGATGACGTCGCCGACATAATCGCCGAAGCCCGCGAGGCCATCCGTCGCTCGCTGGAAACCGAGCGAATCGAAGGGCGAAAAGGACTCTAGGCGGTGGGGCGATCGGTTGACGGTTGTTGAGGGAAAGGAGATCGCCCTCATGACGTTCGTCCTCGCATTGGTCGCGGCCCTCGGCCTTTCGCAGACCCCTGTGGCTGCTCCTCCCACTGAGCAGGCGCCAGGGGATCTGCTCAAGAAGGCTCTCGACGCCTACGCGGCGGCAAAATCCTACCAGGCAACGTGGTCCTATACACAGTCCCGTGGGTCGACCAAACAGGAGATGCTGATCGAGATCAAGGCGAAAGCTCCGTCTCGAATCCTGTTTCGAGTGACGACCGCCAGAGGGGCCAAACCGGCCGGTGACCGCCTCGTGCCTGAGATGCAGGTCGTCCTCGACGGCGCCACCGCATGGTATGAGAACACCTCGGAGAAGACCTACTTCAAGATCCAGCTCCCGAAGCAGCCCCTCTACACCCCGCTCATGTTCTTCCCGCAGATGGCCGCTTCCGGCACCGTACGGTCGGGCGCGAACGTGGTCGCCGATGGCCAGATCTACAACGTGGTTGAGGCAGATCGGCCCGACGGCGGCACGATGAGAATCGAGATTCACTCGGTCACGCACCGGATACGAAAAATCGTCGTGGACAATCTGGCGCCGTTCCTCAGCCACAGCTCCTCGATCGTGGTCCAGAAAGAGGCCTTTGACGCCGAGTTAGCCGACAAGGCCTTCGTCTACAAGCCTCCGAAGGGCTTCAAGGAGATACCGACACCTCCGGGAGCCGAAGCGGTCTTCGGGCCGTAACCGAACAGGGGTATGGATCCGTCCAAATCGGTACGAAATGATTGGCCCAGCGCCGCGCCGCCCGCATGGATAACGCCTCCGACCATGGGGTACCTACCATGAACACGGTTTACAGGATACTAGTCGCAGCGTTCGTCCTTGCATCTCAGCCTGTATGCGCCGAGGAAGTGGCTGCAGGCGCTCTGGAACGGCTGCCCGTACGTGAAGTCACCGTATTCAAGGACGGACATGCTTATGTGATCCACGAGGGGAATCTGTCGGTCCACGCGGATGGCGCGGTCCGGATGGATTACCTGCCGAATCCTATCCTCGGCGCGTTCTGGGTCTATTCGACAGAGGCGCGCAAGCCCGTTCGACAGGTCACCGCCAGCGTGCAGCGCGTGAAGATCGAGCGGACCGCTCTGACCATACCCGAGCTCATCTCCGCCAATGTCGGAGCTGATGTGACCGTACAGGAAATCACCGGCAAACCCTACATCGGCCGGATTATCGGCATACCCACCCGATCGTCAGAGGAACTCGACAGGACATCGCCGCCGTGGAGCGATCCGCGACTGCCCGAGCGCTCATCTCTGGTCCTCATCGAAACCCGCGCCGGCGTCCTCACCGTGCCCATGGATCGGATTCAGACCGTCTCCTTCCGAAATCCGCCACGTTCGAAGGCCGTTCAGGAGGAGTTCCGGAGCCAGCTCACGGTCTCCGCGGACGGGCGCAAGCAGGGAGAGAAGGCGAGCATCGGGCTGATGTACGTGCAGCGGGGGATACGGTGGATTCCTTCGTACCGGATGGACATCGACGGAAACGGGACGGCCAGAGTTCAGCTGCAGGCGACGCTCATCAACGAGATGGTTGATCTGAAGGATGCCACGGTACACCTCGTGGTCGGCGTTCCTACCTTCGCGTTCAAGGACACCATCGACCCGATGGCGCTCCAGCGAACCTTTGCCCAGCTTTCCCAGTACTTCCGACAGGACGATCGTTCCGGCCAGATCCTCTCCAACGCAGTGATGACGCAGACGGCACGAATGCGCGAGCTCCCTTCGGATGCCGACGGCAGGCCCGGCATGCCCGACGTACCGGAGATCGCCGGTGACGAAAAGTCCGAAGACCTCTTTGTCTACCGAGTAGCGAACGTTACGCTCAAGCGCGGCGCACGGATGGTCGTCCCGGTCGCGGAGTTCACCCTCCCCTACGAGGACATCTACACGCTGACGATCGGCTACGGCCCTCCACCGGAGATCCATGCCTCGCTCAACACCTCTCAGATGGCGGAGATCAGCCGTATGCTCGCCGCCCCAACGGTGGAGCACAAACTCCGTCTCACCAATACAAGCCGGTTTCCGCTTACGACAGCGCCTGCCCTGGTATTCATCAACGGCAAAATCCAGGCTCAAGCGATGCTGACCTATACCGCGGTGAAGGCCAGAACCGATCTTCCGATGACCACCGCAGTCGATATTCGCACCAGCCGATCGGACACCGAGACTGCCCGGACGCCGGCGGCGCTCACCGTAAACGACCAGAAGTATGGTCGCACCGATATCCTGGGCAAGCTCACCCTGACCAGCTATGCCACAAAGCCGGTTAAGATCGAAGTGACCCGCTACGTCGCCGGAGTCGTCGACACGGTCGGTGAGGAGGGCAAGTCCGTCAATGTCGACATCGGCGATATCGATCGCATCGGAGCGGCGCTCCCGGACTGGACGCGCGGATTTCCCTGGCCCTGGTGGTGGTACAGGGTCAACGGCCTGGGCCGCTTCACATGGACCGTCACTCTGGAGCCGGGTACATCGGTTGATCTGACCTGCCGATGGCGCTACTTCTGGCAATAGGCTTGCCCGTTAGCGGTCCGGCGGGGCTACGATCACCTCAAAGGTCGCGCACGTACCAGCGGGGCTCGCGCGTGCAACACTGTCGTAACGATGGGTCTCGCCGATCGCTCCCGGTCTGCTATCATCATGGATATCGGCAACACCATCGGACATGGGCATGACGCTGTACGATATCCTGGACCACGAATGGCGGCCGGCCCTCGGATGCACCGAGCCGGCGTCCGTCGCCTATGCCGCAGCCCTGGCAGGCTCCCAGCACACCGGGCCGATCGAGCGGATTGAGCTCCTCTGCGACTCCGGCACGTACAAGAACTGCTTTGCCGTCGGCATTCCGAACAGCGGCAGGAAGGCGGGCATCCACTGGGCGCCTTCGCTGGGCGCCCAGGCCCCCGAACCAACAGCGGGCCTGGAGATCTTCAGACAGATAACGCCCGAACACGTCGCTCTGGCCGATGATCTGATCCAGTCCGGACGGGTCACGGCGCGGGTCGACCGGTCGCACCGGAACCTCTATGTCGACTGTACGGTCCGGCGGGCCGACGGATGGGGCCGGGCGGTCCTCGAGGACGAGCACACCCGCCTCATCGCGCTTGAGCGGGACGGAGCGCCGATCCCGCTCGGGACCAGTGATCGGGAGACCGGAGAGAGCGTTCGCGCCGTCGTGGCAGGTCTGAGCTTCAGCGCAATGATAGAGATGGCCACCGGAGTCGACGACGACTCCCGCCGCCTTCTCGCCGAGTGCGTGGAGCTGAACCTTGCCATCGCCCGACACGGTGCAACGCAGTTCCCGGAGCGGTTCCTGGGGGATCCCTCGGAAGAGGGCCCCGCGCACGCAGGCCGGATGGTCTGCGCGGGAGTCTACGCCCGGATGAGCGGAGAGAGCATGACCGTGGCATCGCTGGCCGGATCCGGCAACAAGGGGATCACCGTCGCGGTTCCCCTCGCCCTCGCATCCCGCGAGGTCGGCCGCCCTGCCGGCCGAGGCGACGAGGCCCTCGCGCTCGCATCGCTGGTGACGATCGCGGTGACCCACCATCTCGGCAGCCTTTCGGCCGTTTGCGGATGCTCCAACGCCGCCGGGATCGGGCTCGCAGCGGGCTATGTACACCTCAACGGAGGCGACGCGCAGGCGGTCTCCTGCGCCGTCACCAATATGGTGGGCAACGTCACCGGAATGATCTGCGACGGCGCCAAGATCGGTTGCGGCCTCAAGACCATGTCCTCGGTCGATGCTGCGTTCCGGGCGGCGTCCCTGGCCTGCGCCGGCGTGGCCATTCCGGCCTCCGATGGGATCGTCGGCGCCGACGGGCTCGCGTCTCTCCTCAACCTGGGGCGGATCGCCAACAACGGCATGGTCGGCGTCAACGATGAAGTGCTCGACATCATGGCCGACAAGCTGGAGCGGTCCACCGGCCAGACACGTGAGACGCCATGAGATGGGCCTCCTCGCCCTGACGGCGTTCGTGGCGGCCATCGTCGGTGCGACGCCGCCCGCAGTTCAGCCGTCCGTCTCCGTGGTCTGGCATCCCGACACTCTTAGCCTCGTCCGAGAGGGCGCCGGGTATGGCCGCATCGCCCGCATCGGCCCCGACGAACTCCTGTGCGCCTACGGCCACGGCAAGGAGGCCTGGGTCAGCCGGAGCCTCGACGGCGGTCGGACGTGGATCGACCCGAGGGTCGCCGCGCGGATCGACTATGCCGCGGCTGCCAACTCGGAGATCCTTGTGACGCGGCGGGGCGAGGTCCTCCATTTTATCAACGAGCGGCCCACGGACGGTAAAAGCCCCTTCGCCATCTCGGTGGTCCGATCCTCGGATGGCGGGCGCACGTGGTCGCCCCGGCAGCTCCTCTACAGGGCCGATTCGCTCTTCGAGAACGGCTGCTGGGAGCCCGCCGCCGTTGAGATCCCGGGAGGCCCGATCCGGCTCGTTTTCGCCAACGAGAGTCCCTATCGAAACAGCGGCGAACAGGAGATCACGATGATGAGCTCGTGGGACGGCGGCCGGACCTGGACTCGCCCTCGCGCCGTTAGCTTCAGGCCGGGCCACAGGGATGGGATGCCCGTGCCCGCGCTTGCCCGCGATGGTCGGACGCTCTTCGTGGCGATCGAGGACAACGGCCTCGTCGGGCCCGCCATGAAGCCGACCATTGTGCAGGTGGCGAGACCGCTGCCGGTGATGCCCGGTTCGCCCCACCGATGGGGAGCGCTGGCCGAGCCCGCTCCGGCCGAGCTCAATATCGCGGCGCCCTATCTGGTGATGCTGCCCGAGGGCGGATCGCTTCTCTCGTGCCAGATTTCCGAGCCCGGCGGCGAGCCGCAGATGGTGGTCTATGCGGGGGATTCCATGGCCCGGGGTTTCGGTCGACCGACAAAACCCTTCGCATCCGTCGGCGCCGTTCAGGGGCTGTGGAACTCCCTGTTCGTCGCGACGGAGCGCTCGGTCATCGCCGTTACAGGAGCTGTGATCGGTGGCAGGGTCGGCCTATGGACGATGGAGGGAACGATCAAGCCCGCGCCGGGCCGACGTGCGAACCACCCCGTTAGAGGGGATGCAGCACCTTGATCACGAACCGCGCGGTCGACGATTCCCCGTTGGGATCCCCGATGATGACGAAGTACTCGGTCCCTCCATACCCGGACTTCCGGAGGCTCAGATAGCCGTTGGTTCGATGGCCGGTCCGGACGATTCGGCCGCCGATCCCCTGATCCCGCGCGAGATCGTAGGAGAGAGTCAGGATGTGCTGCTGCTCCGTGGCGCCTGAGTGGATGATCTCCGACGAGAGGCCGATGGAGAAGCGGTTGCGGAATCGCCGGACGGCCGAAGGTATCACCGCCCAGTAGTTCCGACCGCCCCGCTTGCCCGCGGCAACCCGGAGTCCGGCGTTGGAGAAGCTGTTCTGGGACGGGTAACCGACCCCTGCAGAGAAGACGCGATCGGCCTGCCCTTCAAACATCCCTGCGCTGAACCCTGCGCCGAACGACCACTGCCCCGCCGTCTCCAGCGAACTATCGAGCGAGATGCCGTTCCGAAAGGCCGTTCCGTCCAGGTGGTCATAGCTGTGAGCGGCGAGCTGGAAGAAGCCGCTTCGGAAGCGCCCGGACCGCCACCTGGACCAGTAGCCGAGCTCGGCATTGACCCCCTTCTGATCGAGAAACGCCACATAGCCGTTCCTGGCCCGCATGTTCCGGCTCGTCTGCTCGTAGTTGGCTCCGAGCCACCAGGTCTTCGATCCCCAGTTTATGAATATATCCGTCGCCTCGCCGGGGCCGGTCCGGTCCCACGACCGCGTGTAGGCCCCCTGTAGGGTCCAGTCGCCGCGGCGGAAGCGGCCCAGCCCGAGAGCGACCTGATTGTTGATGCCCGTCTCGGTCCGCGAAACCCCCTGGAGGGTCACCGAGTCGAATGGGGAGAACTGACGCGTGAGGGCGACAACCATGTCTCGCCGCCCCGAAGTGTCCATCGTCCCGAGGACGCCCAGGTCGGTCCCGGGCGCCACACGTCCGAAGAACTTGGCGCCGGCGTCTACATCATCGAGCCTGATGCTGGCGAACGGGCGAAGGCTGTAGAGGCGAGGGGCGAGGTAATCGGCGCCCTCCAGGAAGAAGGGTCGGCGCTCCTCCGGGAGTTTCTCGGCATAGGAGAAGTCGATGCTCGTCACGGCCCCCTCGATGTTGGAGAAGTCCGGGTTCAGGGTATAGACCCCGGTGAACGAGGGGGTGAACCGGTAACGGACATCACCGCCGGCCCTGAGCCCGAACCGCCCTCGATCGTAACCTCCGTATGCATAGAGAATCGCCGAGAGAGGATCCGCCACCTTCGTTTGGGGCAGCCCAACGCCGGTCCATTCACCACCCAGCTCTCGCCGTTCCTGAGGGCCGAGGTTGCTCCAGTAGGACTTGATCTGCGTCCGCGCCTGATAGCGGTCGAAGTTGATTCCGAGGGTCCTGGGTTCGCCACCCGACTCCGGACGAACGAAGCAGGCCCACGGCACGGCCATCTCGGCGATCCACCCATCCTCGACGATCCGGGCCGCCCCCTCCCATGCGCCTTCCCATTCCTGTTTATTCGCCCGTCCGCCGGCAAAGTCGGCCATCTGGGCGCCCAGCGGATTGAGGTTCAGCTCGCTCTCATCCTCGGCTCGCCTGCTGTTGAAGGGGTTCAGCCGGAGGCGGACCCGGTCCTCGTTGTAGAACTCGGCGCCCCGCTTCGTCTCGCGGGCGATGATCGCTTCGGGCCGGGGATCATGGGCGTGGAACGCAACGTAAACCGCGTGGTCGTCATAGCCGACCCAGACTGTCGTGTCGTCGGCCACCGGCGTGCCGAGCATCTCATCGGAGAAGCCGGAGGTCTGCGTGGCCTCCTTCCAGCAGGGATCGTCGAGTTTGCCGTCGATGACAGGCCGGACGGACAGCCGGACGGCGGGGATGGTGCGGCGAACGGTGGCATCCATCGCCGAAATCGCCTGCACACACAGGCACAGGGCTGTGATGCAGACGAATCTCACGTGCGCGTTGTCCCTTTCTCTTCGCCCGCAGTCCCTGCCGGAGGATGGCTCCTGTCGGAGGCATCGGACCTGCCGGAAACGGCGGCTGCTTGTCCGAGTATGATACACCCCGGCGTCATTCGAACGACATCGCGCGCGTCATTCGGGCCAGAGCGTGGCCTTGACCGCGTCGGCGACGAGCTGGCCCGGCCCTGTTCCTGTCACCGTCACGACTCCGCCGCCCTTCGCGAGAGCAAAATCACCAAGCCGAACCCAGCGCCCTCCCGTCCTGCGAAGATCAAGATCGATCGTCTTACGCCCGCCCGCATGCTCGACGGTTACGCTGGCCGTGCGGCATTGATCGTCCGACTGCGCATACCATATGCAGACTTCATAGCGGCCTGACTTCGGCGCCCGGATACGCCACGACGCGGTTCGGCCCTCCCCGCTATCGGCTCGATGCATCGTTGTGCGGAACGCCTCCGCGATCGGCTTCGTGACGGTCCAGGATCCGGTGAACGTACAATCCCGGCTCGCATCATCGACGATCACACGGGGCGGACAGCCCTTGAGCAAGCCGAGCCGCTCCGTCATCATGCCGCACAACGTGCCCAGAATCGAGCCGTAATAGGGACCAGGCTGCCGGGGCTCCGGTCCGCTGAAGGCGTTGGAATATGCCGCCATAACCATCTCTCGGCCGTTGGGGAGCCGGATGTAGGCGATATCCTCAAGCGTATCGTAGGCCAGACCCACCTTGTTCAGCACCTCGGTCCCGGGCGGCAGGCCAAAGCCGAATACCGTTCCGCCTTTCCACCGGTCGTGGGCCATCAGCTCTCGAATATAGGCGTTGGCCTGCGGTTCCAGAAGCCCTTTGACCATGCGAAGGACCAGTTCGGCAGAGAGGTTCGGCTGCATTGCGTTGGCGCCGTGCTCCTGTCGAGCTCGCTCTTCGTATCCATCCGGCTCCTCTCCGGAGTTGGTCGGATAGGTTTTGTTCAGCACGATCTGGTTGCCGAGAAGCCCGTGAGACGCAAGATACCGTTCCGTATAGCCCCGTCGTCGGAACCATTCGTCGTAGGGGAGACCCCCCTCGGATGCTTCCATGGCGTTGGGAGCGTCGGTAATCCGGTCGACGACACGGCCCGTCGCAACGTTGTCCGAGACGGCCATCATCGGGCGTACGTCGGCGTCCACGGTCTGCGGCGGCAGGTTCCGTTCCCGGCACCATGCCATAGCGGCCGCCAAATAGGCCAGCTTGACGCAGCTCGCCGGATAGGCGGTGTGATCGCCGCGAAACGCTCCCCTACGCCAGACACCCCGACCGGCGGGGAGCAGGACGGCGATATCGAGACGGGTCAGTTCGGGCTGCACCTCCGAGCGCGTGGCAAGGAAGCGAGCCCGAACCTCAGCGACGGTCCGGGTCAGGTTTCGATCGTCGATGATGCGCAACGGCTCCCTGGCGACATCCGAAGCGACCGCCGCCTGAGCGAGTCCCACCGACGCCACTAGCCCCAGTACACCCCAATCCATGCGTTCGCCCCTCCAGCTAACGGTCGTCCGGCCGCCGCGCGCCAGCGAACCCACCCGAACGTCATTCCTGGAGGATCCGTTCGAGCTCGGCGGGTTCGGTTACCGGCGTTCTGCAGCGTCGATCCCGGCAGACGTACGCGGCCGCCCGCCCCTCTACGGGCCGGAACTCCGCACTATCCAGACTCACGGCCGAAGCAATCGTCCAGCCTCGCCGCCAGCGTCTTCGCGCAGTCTCATAGAGAGCGCTCGCCCCGGGCGCGTCAACGCCGTCGGCGATGATCACGGACGTCGCGCCTCCGACGAGAAGCTCCGCCACGCCCAGCCACCGACCGTACGCGATCGGGCTGGCGACGATCTCCCGGGCCATCGCGCTCAACGCCCGCGCCGCGCGGTCCTGATACCGTTCCGCGTTGGGTACGGGAAGCGCCGCGAGACGGCAGTAGAGTCCGGCCGCAGCAGCATTCCCCGACGGCGTCGCATTGTCCTCCCTGGGAACGGCGCCGGTGAAAAGATCCGCCGATTCCGTTGCCGTCATCGCTCCCAGGCCATCGAAGTCGCCGAAGAGCAGCGGTATCTCATCGGCGATTCGCAGCGCCGTCTGCAGGTACCGCCCCTCGGCTGTCGCTCCGTGGAGGGTCACCAGCGCGTCGCCCAGGAGCGCATAGTCCTCGAGAAAGCCACGAATCCCACTCCGGCGGAATGCGCTCGGCCCGTGCACGTCCGAACCGGACGGCTCATCGATGCCCGAGTGGATCAAACGAAGCCGGCCGCCCGTGCCTTCCTCAACCAGTTTCCGAAGCAGAACGTCGGCGTTCCGGACTGCCGTGCGGAGGTAGTCGCTCCGACCGGTCAGCATCGCCGCTTCCGCGAACGCCGCCAGTGTCATGGCGTTCCAGGCGAGAACGACTTTGTCGTCCCGGGCCGGGCGAACGCGCCGATCGCGGGCTTCCCGGAGGCGCTCCATGGTCTGAGCCATCTCCGGCCCGATCGGCTCGCATGGCGTGTTCACGAGAACGCTCCGCCCCTCGACCTCCCCATGCGCAGTCACGCCGAACCTATGGCAGACTTCATCCGCCTGCGGCCGCCCGAGGACCGCCTCGATCTCCTCCGGCGTCCAGGTGTAGAACAGGCCTTCCTCACCGGAGCTGTCGGCATCGAGAGCCGCACAGAACGCCCCCTCGGGCGACGCTAGCTCCCGGATCACGAAATCGAGCGTCTCCTCGCCGACCTGCCTCCACTCGCCCCGTCCGGTAGTCCGCCACGCATGGAGATAGACGGCGGCGAGCTGGGCGTTATCGTAGAGCATCTTTTCGAAATGAGGGACACGCCATTCGGCGTCGACGCTGTAGCGATGAAACCCACCGCCAAGATGGTCTCGGATACCCCCATACGCCATCCCGGCGAGTGCCCGATCGGCCATGATCGCTGCGCTCATCGAGCCGGTCCGTTGCGCATGACTGAGGAGAAAGTCGAGGACCATCGGCTGGGGGAACTTAGGCGCACCCCCAAAGCCCCCGTGCCGCGCATCGACAAAACCGTTCAGAACGCCGACGGCCCGATGGAGGTCCTCATCCGAGATCGTTCCCGGTTCGGCCGTTCGGCTCAGGAACCGTTCGAGGTCGCCGGCGATCGTCGCGGCCTGGCCCGAGATCGCGGCAGGACGCTCACGCCAGGCGTCGGCGATGGACGCCAATACGCGACGAAACCCGGGCATGCCGTACCGATCCTCGGGCGGGAAATAGGCGCCGGCGAAAAACGGATGCCCATCCGGCGTCAGGAACACCGTCATCGGCCATCCTCCGCGACCTGTCATGGCCTGGGTCGCCGCCATGTACACCGCGTCGATGTCCGGTCGTTCCTCACGATCCACCTTGATGCAGACGAAGTTCCGGTTCATGAGCGCTGCCGTCTCGGGGTCCGAGAAGCTCTCCCGTTCCATCACGTGGCACCAATGGCACGCCGAATAGCCGACGCTGAGGAGGATCGGTCGATTGAGTCGGCGCGCCTCATCGAGCGCGTCAGGGTCCCAGGGGCGCCAATCCACGGGGTTATGAGCGTGTTGCAGCAGATACGGGCTGGCAGTGCCGAGCAGACGGTTGGACATGGCATTCCTCCTCTGCCCCCATACGACGGCCGCCCGTGCGAGGTGCCATCACCGACGATTTTCTTGACATCGGGCCGAAGCCGTGTTATCATTTAGCCCAGATAAGGCTGACGTGCGCCGTCAGCCCGTACGTGCTTCACCGCAAGGGTGCGTGCGCGACGCACCATACCCTGTACCGCCTCTGGAGGTGGATCGATGAAGTGCTTTTCACGTTTATGCTTCAATCTCTGCATGATTCTAACTGTGCTATGTCCTGCCTACGCTGGGCTCGACGAGTCCTGGGACTGGCCCAACGACCCGGCCACGGGCCAGCCGCGCCGCAAGATCCGCATCAAGTACGGCTTCCCCGCAGGCACGAAACTCGGCGACAAAACGCTCAAGGAGGTTATGGACGAGGCGGTCGCCAACTGGAACGGCGTCAAGGCCGACACGGGCTGGGAGTTCGAGGTCGTCGATGCCTCGGCCGAGGCGGACGTCACCGTCGAGACGACCAATGACGATCCTGCCGGAGGAGCCTATACCGAATGGCAGAACGAGAATGGCAGGGTCAAGCCCGGAACCGCCAAGGTGAAGTTCGACCCGACGCCCCCTGGCTACGACTGGGACAAGGCCGGGAAGAACAAGGACGACACCAAGAACCCTGTGAGCTGCGCCAAGCACGAGCTGTCGCATCTCCTCCGGCTCGACCATCAAGGCGGCACCCGAAGCGTCAGCCTCAAGCTCAAGGACCCCCAGGGCAAGGACACCAAGGATGACGATGTCACAACCGTGTCCGCCGACGACAAGGCAGAGGCCAAGAAGACGTCGACTCTGGCTGTCAAGAAGGATGACGCGAACCATCCTGCCGGCCACGATTGTGAACTGCGGGTCCCGACATGGCCGCAGGAGACGCCCGAGTACCCGCTGCCGCCCGACATCCCGGACATCTACCTGTGGATTCCCGACGGCGCCTTCCTGAACCCGGTCAACGTTACCCTGCGCCGGCGAGTGTTCAACTCCTGCCCCGACCCGTTCCTGGTGAACTCCGGTCTCAGGGGCCGCCTGATCAAGGGTGTCGAGATAACCCTGCAGGGTTCGGGCGAGATGCCGCGCATACGGCCGGACCTGCAGCTCTGCCTCGGCATCCCCTATGAGGGCGGCGAGCTGGGCTACGGCCACTTCTTCGACGTCGGCGATCCCGACTACGGGCCGCTGGAGGAACTCGGCATCTACCCGGTGGTCTACGATCCCCTATCCGAGATGTGGGTGAGGCTCGAGCCGTCGGCCCTGGGCACGATCTGGCAGCTCCTCCCGGGCACGAACCGAACCTGGCTCTATCTGCCGACCCACTTCCTCAACATGTTCGGGCCCGGCAGCCTTCCCTTCGAGGGCAAGATCCTGCTCGGCCTCGCGGCTACCTACGCGCTCTTCGGCGACGCCATCATGGTCGTCCCCGACACGATCCGGGGCGGCATGAACGGCACGGTCATCGTCAACAAGGCGCTCCCGGCAGGCCCGGGCGGGATGGACATCGGCATCGTCTGCACCGACCCGCACGTCACTGCGCCAGCGACGGTCAACGTGCCGGAGGGGGCAAAGCGGGGCGTCGGAACGCTGACGACTACCCTCCCGCCGACTCCGCGCCATGTGCCCATTCAGGGCTCGGATCCCCCATCCGGCTATCACGCCGACAGCTTCTTCGACGTCTTCATCGAAGTCGACCTGACCGGGTTCCCACCGCCGATCCAGACTCCCATCGGCGGGACAGCGCCGCTCAAGGCCCAGCTCCTCGAGATGGGCACGGGAGCTCCGATACGTGATCAGCCGGTCCTCTTCTCGCCCGACGGCGATCCCGGCGGCGTGGCCTTCACCGACGCTGCGGGAATCGCGACATTCGCGTACCCGACGCCCGAACGGGGAGGTCCGGGTACGCGCGGCTTCCGGGCCACCTATCTCGGCCTCCCCTTCCAGTACCACAACGTCATGGCCGACAGCACATTCGACGTATCGGCCGCCCCAACATCGCTCTATGTACTGGATCGAACCGGGACCATCGGCGAACCCGTGATCCTTCGTGCCTATCTGCGGCGGACGACCGACCTCGCATGGATCGCAGGTCGAACGGTCGGCGGCCATATAGACGCCACCTACATCGGGCCGTGCGTGACCAACTCCTCGGGCCGCGCGGACCTCCCATGGACCATCGATGCCGGTCCGGCCTCACGGACCATCCTCTTCGATTTCGGTGGCGATTCGTCCTATCTCCCATGCTCGGGCACGGCAACCCTGACCGCGCTGACGCACGGCACCAAGATGGCGACCTTCGACAGGACCGCCAGGCTCGGCGCCCGGACCGAGCTGAAGGCCCGTCTCCTCCGAACGGACAATACACCCATCTACAACAAGCCCATCGAGTTCTGGGTCGAAGGGACCTTCGTGATCACCCGGCCGACAGACGTGAACGGCTACGCCAGGTATCCGTACTACGATGTTCCCGACCTCGGCGGAGCGGGCGTACGCACCATCCTCTGCGACTTCCTGGGCGACGGCGGCTACCTGCCTGTCTCCAGGAGCGCAGTTCTGACTGCCCTGCCCGCCCTGCCCTACCTGTGGGTGATGTCGAAGACGCTCCCGGTAGGCGCTATCTTCAAGGCCTACTGCTACTTCCAACGGCTTCCGGACCTCTTGCCGCAGGAGCTCAAGCTGCTTGCGCTCTCCATCGACGGCACCTGGATCGCTGATGCGACAACCGGAACCGGGGGCGATGCCGGAGTCGCGCGTCACCCCTACGATACAACCGGTATGCCTGGCGGCGCCCATACCATCCGCTTCGACTGGGCAGGCGACGCCTTCGTTGATCCGGGCTTCGGGACCGGCACGATGACTCTCACGCCGTAGTCCAGTCGCACCGAATCACAGCCGCGCCGCTGGCGGGCATCACCCCATCGGCGGCGCGGCTTCCCGATGCGTCCGGAGCCGACGAACGGCCCCGAGCGCCCTAACACTATCTTGAAAGGATCCGCACAGAGCGGTACCATGAGAACAGGACTTCACCGCACAGGCATGGCTCTGATCGCCATGCTCGCACTTACGGCAGCATCAACAAGCGTCCAGGCTCTCCCTGCCGTCCAGCTCTGGGGGTGGAACGGGTATGGCGAGCTGGGCGACGGAACGACGTATACGCGGTACTGGGCCACGCCAATATCGACCTGGCCTATCGATACTGTGGCGATGGCAGGCGGCGGCTACCATGTCCTGGCAGTCGGGGCAGGCGGCGCCGTCGTCAGCTGCGGCTACAACGCCTACGGTCAGCTCGGCGATGGGTCGACCACCCACCGGACAAGCCCGGTGAACGTAACCGGGATCACGACGGCCGTCTCGGCAGCCGCCGGTCAGCACCACAGCGTCGCGCGGCTCTCGGACGGCACCGTCCGGTGTTGGGGTTACAACGGGGTAGGGTCCCTGGGCGACGGCACGTACACGAATGCCAACACGCCGGTGCAGGTGCTGACGGCAGCGCTGGCGCCGCTGGACGACGTCGTCGGCGTTGCTGCCGGAGGGTACTTCTCGCTTGCCGTCCGGTCCGATGGGACGGTCTGGGCCTGGGGCGACAACACCAATGGCCAGCTCGGCGACGGCACCACGACGTCCAGCAATGTGGCAGTCCAGGTCTCCGGGATCACGACGGCCATCGCCGTCGCAGCCGGGCAATACCACAGCCTGGCGCTGCTGTCCGACGGTCGCGTCATGGCATGGGGCTACAACGGCTACAGCCAGCTGGGCGACGGCACAGCGACCGATCGGCTGACCCCGGTGTACGTGCTGGACGCACCTGGTGGAGGGCACTTCCCCGACGTCGGCGCAATCGCAGCCGGCGCCTGGCACTCGGTCTTTCGGATGACAGACGGCACGGTCTGGTGCGCGGGCGATGGCAGCTACGGGCAGATCGGCAACGGCGATTGGGCCACACAGACGACACCCGTGCAGGTCCCCGGATTCGTTGCCGCCGCAGGCCAGAGCATCGCTGCCGGATACGCGCACACTCTGGCGATCGCTTCGGACGGCAAGTGCTGGGCCTGGGGCAGCGGCTCCTATGGCGAGCTCGGCGATGGCCTCGGCACGGCCAGCAACACGCCCGTACAGACGTATGGGCTGTCTGGAGCCACACACATCGCCAGCGGTTCCTCGTCATGGGCGAGCTTCGCGATCGCCGAGACGACCCGTGCGGCAACCTCTCTCTTCACCCTGGACCGGACGGCAACGGTCACCGAGGTGATGGCGCTCCGGGCGTACCTCAAGCGTGTCGACACCTCCGCATGGATACCCGGAGAGACGGTCGATTTCTACATCGACGGTACGTGGGTCGGCAACGGTGTCACAAACGGCTCCGGACGGGCGGACTTCCTGTGGACGGTCTACGTCGGCCCTGCGTCGCGGACCATCCTCGCCTCCTTCCTTGAGGTGGACGACTACTTCGCCAGCAGCGATACAGCCACGGCGACCTGTCTGGTCTGGGCCACCAAGCTCGGGACGTTCGACCGGACCCAGCGAATCGCCAGGCGGACCGAGCTCAAGGCCAGGCT